>JAEVYR010000356.1 GCA_023392645.1 Chloroflexota bacterium
AAGGCGGTATTGACCTCCAGCGAGCGCTCCCAGTCGCCGGTGAGGGCGATCGTGCGGGCGTCTTCCGTCATCTGGCGCTTGGTCTGCTTGCGCTGCGGCTGAGGCTGCGCGGTTTCCTGCGTATCGGTCAAGATTTGGTCCTTTCGTCGGTCATCGGTCAATGGTGGCGCCTAGCGAGGCTCGCCGACCGGCTCTCCCATGAGGAACCAGGGCGACGTGCGGGTGATGCGAACGTCGACCAGCTTGCCGGTCAGCTCGCGGTCGTCGTCGAAGTGCACGAGCGTGTTGCCGCGGGTGCGGCCGGTCCATCGCCCGCGCGAGGTTCCCTCGACGAGGACCTCATAGGTCTGTCCGAGGCGATCGCTGTTGATCTCGGTCGCGACGCGCTCCTGCAGTTTTTCGAGCGTCTGGTGGCGACGCAACTTCTCGACGTGGGGGATGTCGTCGTTCCATCGCGCCGAGAGCGTGCCCGGGCGGGGAGAGTACATGGCCAGGTGAACCTTGTCGACCCTGGTGCGCTCGAGCATGTCGTAGGTTTGCATGAATTGCTCGTCGGTCTCGCCCGGGAAACCGACGATGATATCGGTGGCGACGGTGATGCCGGGCATCGCCTCGCGGGTGTAGGCGATCCGCTCCATCCACAGGTCCCGCGTGTAGGTGCGGCGCATGCGGCGCAGGACCTCGTTGTCGCCGGCCTGGACGGGAAGGTTCATGTGCTCGCAGATCGTGCCCAGCTCGCCCATTGTGTCGATCAGCTCATCGGTCATGTACTTCGGGTGCGAGGTCAGGTAGCGGAGGCGATCGAGGCCGGGAACGGCGTCGACGGCGCGCAGCAGCCGCGCGAGATCGGGGTGGTCAGGCAGGTCGTGGCCCCAGGCGTTGACCGTCTGCCCGAGCAGGGTCACCTCGCGCACACCGGTGGCGACGACACGCTCGACCTCGCGCACGATTTCATTCAACGGGCGGCTTGTTTCCTTGCCTCGCCGATACGGCACGATGCAGTAGGAGCAGAGAAAGTTGCAGCCGTAGATGATCGGGATGTAGGCGGTTACGGCCGCCGCGCCCGGATGCTGCTGGGGAAGGTAGTAGTGCGGTAACTGCTGAAGGTCGTCTTCCAGGTCGGCGAGCTCGGGCACCACCTGCTGAAGTTTGTCGAAATCTGACGGGTCGAAGAAGAGATCGACGTGCGGGAACGTTTCCTTCAGCTTTTCCTGTTGCTTTGTGACCATGCAGCCGGTCAGCACCACTGGCACGTCGGGGCGCTCGCGCTTGAGGCGGACGAGGCTGTTGAGCTTGCCGGTGACCTTGTCCTCGGCGGCCTGGCGAACGACGCAGGAATTGAGGACGACGATGTCGGCGTCCTGCTCGGTCCTGGCCGGCTCGTAGCCGACCTCCTGCAGCATCGGGGCGACCTTGGCGGAGTCGGCCTCGTTCATCTGGCAGCCGATGGTCCAGATGAAAAATCGCTTGCCGTTGGCGGGAAGGCGGGCCGGGCTGGTCTTTGGTTGGATCTGGATGGGTGGGCTGGTGGACACGAGAATCTCCAGGCAAACACGAACACCGCAAGCGCGCCGCTCGGTTTGGCGACGTGCCCGGTGTCTCGACACTTCATTATAGCCAACTGCCACCTTTCGCGACGAGCGGGGCCACAAAGTCACCATTCAGGTGTACGTACACTGATGTTTACGACACGCGGATGGTAAGCTCAGGGTAGCTCGCTGACCCGCAACAAGGGGTGGGTCCCAATCTGTAAACTGCCGCTTTCACGCGGCACCCTGGGAGAGTCAGTCGTGGGCACGCGCTTCCTCCATACATTCGTCGTCCTCGCCTTAGCCGCATTGTGCCTTGTGACCGTCGGGTCACCGCGCGCCGCTGTCGCCCAGAACGTCGACTGGATGTCGGCGGACGATGCGGCCCGGTTCGATATCGGGATCTCGGTGCTGGTGCCCTCGTGGGTGCCGGGCCCGTTCGGCGGCACCCCGGCGATCCAGGCGAGCGGCGGCTATTACAGCCTCTACTGGATGAATGGTGGCGGCGCGCCGACGTTCCTGCAGATTACCGGTGAGGCAGGAGGCTCGCTGCCGGCCGGGTCGCCCGCCGACCTGAACAATGAGTTGTTCATCAACGCCTCCGTGCAGGGGTATGACGCCATCCACGATGTGACGTCGATCTACGACAACGTCTGGTGGATTGCCGGGGGCGTGCTCTACACCGTCAGCTCCAACAACATGACGGGGACCGACAGCCTCTCGCTCGCCAACTCGCTGATTCCGCTCGACGTGCCGGCGTACGTGCCGACCGAGGTGGCAACGGAGGTGCCTACGGAGGTCGCGACCGAGGTACCAACAGAGGTCGCGACGGAGGCGCCGACAGAGGTTGCGACCGAGGCGCCAACCCCGACGCCTGCTCCGGTCGACGACGGCACCGGCGGGTCACAGGGATCGGTCCCGACGCAGGAAACGACTCCGACCCAGGAAACGACCTCGACGCAGGAGAGCCAGCCGGCTTCGACGGAAACCGCCACGTCGGCCAGTACCGAGGAACCCGCTGTCGCGCCAACCGCTGTTCCGACTCAGGCGGTTGTGACGACGGCAGACGGCACGGGCGGAAGCGAGCTGCCCCCCGATCTCGATGTTGCGGTGACGACGCCGACTCCGCGAGCTTCCCAGTCGCCGGTGAATGGCGGCACCAACGGCGTCCTGTTGTCGGACGGCACGGCGGGCGCGCAATTGCCGCCGGGCAGCGATGGCACCGGCGGCATCCGGCAGATCGTGTTGCTGCCGTAGCCTGAGACGGGTTTGAGAGACAACGGCACGAGGCGGCCCGATCGGGCCGCCTCGTTGCGTTTTGGCGAGGGGCGTTCCCGTGACGCCACGAGCGGATGTCACAGGGGCGTTCTGGCGGCGGGCCCTCCAGACGTACGCCAGCGGTGCACCCGAATCCTGGATCAGGCGGCAGTGTGGCGGGCAGCTTCGCGCTCGTCGGTCGGATCGAGCAGCACGACGAACCGAGTGCCGCCGGTGGGGGCGTCCTCGATCTCGATCATGCCGCCATGGGCCTGGGCGAGCTCGGCGCAGATGTACAGCCCGAGCCCGAGCCCGGCGACGGCACCTTCCGAGGCTTCGCGCCGCCGGTAGAAGGCCGAGAAGAGCTGCGCTCGCTCCGCTTCGGGGATGCCCTTGCCCTCGTCGGTGACGGTGATCTGGAGGTTCCAGCCGTCACGCTCGCTCTGCTTGACTCCAACGGTGATCGTGCCGCTGTCGGTGTACTTGATCGCGTTGCCGACGAGGTTGTCGACGATCTGGTGGATGCGATCCTCGTCGACCGTGCAGATGCGGGAATCCCACGCGCTTTCCAGGGTGACGGCGTGGCGCGCCGTCGCGGTGTTGGCCGAATCGACTACACGCCGCGCGATGGCGACCACGTCGACTGGCGCCCGCTGGATCGTGAGCCGGCCGGCTCGCGCGCGTGAGACGTCCAGCAGGTCGTCGACGAGGCGCGTCATGCGGTCGGCCTGCTTTTGCAGGGTTTCGAGGTAGGCGACGTGCGTATCGTGGCCGCCTTCATTGGCGAGGTCCCGTGCCACGACCTGCGCGAAGCCGCGAATGGGCGTCAGCGGTGAGCGTAGCTCGTGCGAGACGACCGAGACGAACTCGTCACGCATGCGCTCGGCCTCCTTCAACGGGCGCACGTCCTGGAACACGCCGACCACCGCGTCGATCGCGCCATCGTCGTCCCACAGCGGCGCGGCGCTGCCGATCACCGGCAACGGATCGGCGCCGGGCTGGTAGACCGACAGCTCCACGCCCGTGACCGTTTCGCCGTCGAGCAGGGCACGATAAATCGGTTGTCGATCGGTGTCGGTCTCGCCGACCAGGCGAAGCTGGTCGATTCGCATCGAGAACGGGTTGCCCGACGAGGGCAGCCGGAACATCCGCTGGGCGGCCGCATTGGAGGCGACAATGATGCCCTGTGGCGGGCGGACGACCATGACGGCTTCGGGCATCGTCTGGATTACCGCCTGGAGGCGCCGGTGCGAATCCGATATCCGGCCCAGCAGCTCCTCCTGCGCGTCGGCGATGCTGGCAGATTCCATGAACGCCACGGCGCGGTGCGCCAGGGCTTCGAGGCGGGCGGTGGCGGTCTGTGCGAAGCGGTAGGGCACGTAAAGACCGACCCACGCCACACCGACGACGCGATCTTCGGGACCGATCAGCGGCACCCCGAGCACGGAGCGGATGTGCGGGTTGACCTCCATCACATCGCCGACGTCCTCCGGCATCACCTGGGTCGTATCGGCGATGGAGAGCGGGCGTCGCTCGCGGGCGACGCGCCCCATGAAGCCATCGCCGAAGGGCAGCTCGACCGTGGGCATTTGGCGATGGTCGGGATCGGTGGCGCGGCCGTAGGTGACGGCTTGCACCAGCGAGGTCGACGCGTTGTTGGTGAGGTAGATCGCCCCCGCCGAGGCACGGTTGACCCTGACCATGGCGGTCAGGATGTTCTCGAAAACCGAGACGTAGGCGGCGTTGTCGCCGGCCGGGCGTTGCGCGGCGGCGATTTCGACGGCGTTGAGCGCGGTGTTGGCGGCGCGCATGGCGGCGGCATCGATCCGCGCGGTGGCCTGATCGTATTTGAGCCGCTCGACGGTGGCCGCGACCGTGCCGGCGAGCGCCACGAAGAGGAGCAGGATGACCATGCCCCGAGCGGAGCGCCAGGCGTCGAAGGTCCAGCGCTCGCCAAGCAGCGTGAGGTCGAGCAGGATCACGCCGACGATCACGGCGGTGATGCCGCCCGCCCAG
>JAEVYR010000067.1 GCA_023392645.1 Chloroflexota bacterium
TTGCCGGACGCTGGCGCGCCGCACACGACGATCAGTGCCGGGATCTGCCTCGTCATCGTCTTCCCTCGTCCAGCGTGGATGGACGCCACCTGCCAACGAGCACGGATTCTGGAATGGAGCTTGCTGCTATCCTGAGAAGCATCCAGGCATCAGGAGCGGTCACCATGCGTTACGGTACGGAATCGAAGCTGACAGCCGAAGAGGTGCTCGATCGCGCACGCGGGTACTTTGGGCCCGGCGGAGAGCTGGGATTGCCGGAGACGAGCCTCGAAACCGGATCGGTCACGTTTGGCGACGAGACCGGCTTCATCAACGTCCACGCGACGAACGTCGATGGCCGCTCCGACGTCACCATCCTCAGCCGCGAATACGACTACTGGGCGGAACGCTTCCTTCGGCAGCTTCACTAATCCCGACTCCGCCCCGGACGCCGGTTCTCCGGCTGCTTGATCGCGTGGCGGAGTCCTTTGCCGGCCAGCGGCTCGTCGGCGAATCGCCCGATCACATGCAAATGCGCGTGCGGGACGGTTTGCCCGCCCACCGGGTGGACATTCCAGCCGATTGTGTACCCATCGGGGCGGTCGGCGGCCAGATGCCGCTTTGCCTCGGTCAGCAGCTCCCGCGTCGCCGCCCATTCCTCCGCCGTGAGGTCGAAGGGCGTCTCGGCGTGTCGGATCGGCAGAACCATCATCCAGCTGTCGAGCACGGGATCCTCGAACCGCACCAGCAGGCAATGCTCGTTGCGGGCGACGATCGCCGCGTCAAGCGCGCCATTCTCCTCGCAGAAGCCGCATTCTTCCAATCCCTGGCTCCTCTCGCCCGTGCCGGGCAACCGCATCTCGGGACATCCCCTGACCCAACGGTCAGCCGGCCTCTGGTGCGCGTGCTCGGGTTCGATACCACCGTAGCCGGTTCGGGGTCATCAATGCCCGGCGCTTTGGTACTGCTTCGACAGGGTCAGGAAGAGCCAGATTGCGATGGAGATCAACGCCACGCCGACCAGCGGCGAGAGCCACGCGACCCACGCCGGGAAGGGCAGCTCCGCCGTGCGACCCAGCAGCACCGTCGCCGGCAGCCACGCCATGAACGCCATCGGCACGATCCACGTCATGAACGCGCGCAGCGGGCGCTCGAAGATGCTCATCGGGTAACTGGCGACCCGGCCCTGCAGGTCGTCGAAGACGATCCGCAGCGGAAGCGTCTCCAGATAGCGAAATGCGAACGCCGCCCCACCGAGCTGGAACGCGCCGTCGATCAGCGCGCCGCCGATCACGGCGAGCAGCAGGTAGGCCACAAGACCGGGAGTCCAGTCGATCTCGACGCGCGTCACGGCGAAGCCGAGAAGCACGATGCCAGAGATGAAGTCGCCGAGCGGGGCGATCCGGAACTGGGTGAACATGAGCTGCGCCCACATGGGCACCGGGCGAATGAGGAAGCGATCCCACTCGCCCTCCTGGATGATCGTGTCGAACCGGTAGAGTTGGTTCATCGACACGACCCAGAGCCCATGCCCCGAGAGGCGGATGCCGTAGAGCAGGCCGACTTCCCACAGGCCCCAACCGCCGACGGCGTCGAAATTGGTGAGCACGACGGCGACGAAGATGAAGCCGATCGTCTGGAAGACGAACCCGAAGGCGACCTGGAGCAGGAAGCTCACGCGGTATTGCATCTCGCCGCGGATCGACGCGAGGACGCTGTGCCAGCATATCGACGCGAGCGACATCTCAGCCTCCCTGGATGACGATGTGTCGCTGGGCGCGGCGCCAGACCCACGCCGCCAACGCGCCCATCACGACCACCCAAAACGCCTGCACGCCGAGCGCGCGCCCGATCTCCACCCCCGTCGCCTGCCCGACCCAGATCGATGCCGGCAGGTAGGTGATCGCCTGGAACGGCAGCCATTCCACCACGACTCGCAGCGGGCCGGGCATGAACCAGATGGGGATCATCGAACCGGCGAGAAAGCTGCTGGTCATGCCGATCAGGCCGTTCATGCCGGATACCTGCATCAGCCAGAAGCCGGAGAGTCCGACCAGCAGCCACATCGAGACGCTGACCGCGTACGCGAGTGTGAGGCTGACCAGGAAGAGGATTGACGCGACGGGAGAGGGCGGCGCAAGCGAGCCCAGCAGCACCAGCCCCGGAATCACGACGACAAGCAGCAGCCACCTGCCAACTGAGTCGCCCAGCTCGAGCGCCAGCATCTGCCGCACGAAGCCCACTGGGCGGACCATGTCGACGGCAACCTGCCCTTGCTCGATCCGGCGCCCGATTTCTCGCGAGATGCCGGGGAAGATCATGAAGTTGATCAGCCCGACCACGCTGAGGTAGGTGATCATTCGCTCGATCGGCACGCCGTCGACGGCGGCGCGGTCGTCGTACACCGCTTCCCAGATGGCACGCAGCAGCACCAGCTGCAGGAACACCTGGAGCACCCCGAGATAGGTGAACATCCGGTAGGCGTAGACGCGGCGGATGCCCATCCGCAGGATATCCCTCAGCCCCGGGTTGGCGAGATCGAGCGCAATCATGCTCGCACCTCGCGCGCCTCGTAGATCTCGCGGATGATGCCCTCCATCTCCGGCTCGCGCACCGAGATGTCGGCGATCGGCACGCGCGCGGCAATGCCGGCGATGACGTCGCTGACGCCGACGCGCTCCGGCAGTACTTCGAACGACGCGGTCATGCCATCGTGGGCGACGACATCGACACCGCCGGGCAGGTCGCGAATCGCGCCGGAGAGCGCGTCGATTCCATCGCCGCTGACGGTGACATCGACCAGCCGGGTTGGTGCGTAGCGCCGTCGCAGATCCGCCGGCTGGCCGTCGAACAGCACGCGCCCCTGGTCGATGATGATGATCCGCTTGCACAGGCGCTCGACATCGTCGAGATCGTGGGTTGTCAGCAGCACCGTCGTGTTGCGTTCGCGGTTGATCTGCTCGATGAAGCCGCGGATACGCTCCTTTGCGACGATATCGAGACCGACGGTTGGCTCATCGAGGAAGAGGATCGGGGGCCGGTAGATGACGGCGGCCGCGAGATCGCCGCGCATGCGCTGGCCGAGGCTGAGTTGTCGCACCGGCGTGCGCAGGAACGGACCCATGTCGAGCAACTCGACCAGCATGTCGAGGCTGTCGCGATAGTCGTCCGGGGCCATGCGGTACATGCGGCCGATCAGGCGCAGCGACTCCTCCAGCGGCAGCGCCCACCAGAGCTGGCTGCGCTGACCGAAGACGACGCCGATGTTCATCGCGTTGCGCTCGCGGTGTTCCCACGGCACCAGGCCGGCGACCTCGACCGTGCCGCTGGTCGGCACGAGGATGCCGGTGAGCATCTTGATGGGGGTCGACTTGCCGGCGCCATTCGGCCCGAGGTAGCCGACGACTTCCCCGCTCTCCACCGCGAAACTGACGCCGTCGACGGCGCGGG
>JAEVYR010000070.1 GCA_023392645.1 Chloroflexota bacterium
ATAGTGGCTCGGCTCGATGCAGGTCCCCACCGGGGTCGGCCGTCGGCCAGCACCCCGGCTCGGGTCTGCAACGAGCGGTGGCGCGGATCGGTTTCCCGCAATTCGGGTCCGAATCGGGATGCACGGGACGCGCGGGTTCAGTCGGATCGCGCCGCCATCGCCTCGATCCCGGCAAGCAGCAGGTCGAGGCCGAACGCGATGTACGCGTCGGGTGCCACGCCCTCGCTCAGCGGCCCCGCCGCCTCCACCAGCCGCGGGTACTGTTCAGCCGGCAACGCGGCCAGCGCCTGCCGCGCCTGATGCCGGGCATCCGCCATCCCGTCCGGCTCTGCCAATGCCACGACGCCCGGCATCGGCGCGACGAGACTGGTCGCGACCGCCAGCGCGTGCCGGGCGATCTGCGTCGCCTCCGCCGGCGAAAAGCCGCCGCGCCGCAGGGCATCGAGCAACACCTCGGTCACGCGCAGACTGCCTTCGGTCGACACCGTTCGCATCGCAATAAGCGGCGCAATGGCGGGGTGCGCACGCAGCGCCGCGACCAGCGACGCCAGCACCGCACCCAACTGCCGCCGCCAGGACGCGGTCGCATCCATCGGCAGGTCGATCTCGTCGAACACGCTGGCGGCCATGGCGTCCAGCAGCTCATCCTTGTTGCGGAAGTGCCAGTAGAGCGCCATCGGCGTCACGCCGAGCTCACGCGCCAGCCGGCGGATCGTGACCGCATCCAGCCCCTCCGCATCGGCCGTCGCGATTGCCCGGCGGACGATCGTCTCGGGCGAGAGTCCTGCCTTGTCGGCGGCCCGCCGCGTGTGTCCAGTCATTCGCGCCTCCTCCAGCGTGCATCGTCGCTTGACAACTCTACACCGTACAGGTACGCTACGGCACTGTACGGTGTACAGGTAGTTTGCGAGCGCTTACGCACCGGCCCGGCTTTCCCCGCGCTCGCGCACAGCAAAGGAGCATGCCGATGAGCTTGAACGTCAAACCGTCCGCCGCCTGGAACGCCCGAGCGGGGATCGCCGGGCGCTTCCGCGCGATCGGCGGCCGCATGATCGCCGGCGGCGCGATCGCGTACACCCTGCACGTTGTCATGCGGTCGATGCTGACCGCCGGCGTGGACCCCGTCGATTCCGCGCGGGCGGCACTTTGGGTGCCGGTCAACGCGCTCGGCGCTATCGGTGCCGGGGCGGTGCTGCTGGGACTCCCCGCGATCGCCGGCCGGCTGGCCGGCCGCGACAGCACGCGCGGCTTGCTCGGTTTCGGCCTGCTGGCCGCGTCATGGACATTCTTCGGCGTGTTCCTGAGCCTCTACGGCGCGATCGTGATGCCATGGCTGGCCGACCGGGCGCCCGAGCTGCTGTCGGGGGCGACCCCCACGGCGTTCGCGGTCGCCTTCGCGCTCGGTCTGCTGGCGTGGCTGGCGGGTGCCGTGATGCTCGCGAGCCCGTACCTCAGGGGGAGACGACACCCGCGCTGGATCGGCGTCCTGCTCCCCGGCTCGGCGCTCTGGTTCATGATCGGATCGTTCCTCATCGCGCCGGACGGACCGGCGAGCAACCTCGCCCTGAACCTGCTCTCCAACCTCGGCCCGGTGCTGCTGCTGTTCGCATTCGGTTACCTCGGCTATCGCGCGTGGACCGAGGCCGAATCCGACTGACCACCGCGGCGGTGTGTTGTGCAGCCGCCGCGGAACGCGGTCCGGGCACCCTACGGACGCTCGCCGAAGAGCTCGGTGCCCGGGCGCAGGTACTGCCGCGCGACCTCATCGTTGACCTCGAGGCCGATCCCCGGCTTGTCGGTCAGCACCACGTGCCCGTTCTGGATCACCGGCTGGTCCTGGATCGTCAGGTCGTCCCAGCCGGGATAGTCGATCCAGTGCCACTCCATGATCAGGAAGTTCGGGATCGACGCGCAGACATGCGCGGAGGCCATCGTGCCCAGCGGCCCGCAGACGTTGTGCGGCGCCAGCGGCACGTAGTAGACCTCGGCCATGTTCGCGATCTTGCGACATTCGGAGAGCCCGCCGCACTTCGGAATATCGGGCATGATGTAGTCGACCGCCTGCTGCTCCAGCAGGTCGCGGAAGCCCCAGCGCAGGTAGAGGTTCTCCCCCGCGCACAGCGGCACCGGCGACGCCCGCTTCACCTCGCGCAGCGCGGCGACGTTCTCGGGCGGCACCGGTTCTTACAGCCAGAGCAGGTTGCACGGCTCCATCGCGCGCGCCACCGCGATCCCGCTGGCGATGTCGTAGCGGCCGTGCATGTCGATCGCAAGGTCGATGTCCGGGCCGATCGCGTCGCGAACGACCGCAACCCGCTCGACCATCCAGGCGATCTCGGCGCCGGAGGCGTGCCAGTTCCAGGCATCGTTGCGATGCCCGGCGGTGGTCTCGTCGACGTCGAACTTGAGCGCGTCGAAGCCCAGCGCGACAACCTCGCGGGCGCGCTCCGCGTACGCCTCCGGCGAAAAATCCTTGCCGGCGTGGCTGTCACAGTAGAGACGGACCGTGTCCCGGAACTTCCCGCCGAGCAGCTGGTAGACCGGCACCTCGAGCGCCTTGCCCGCGACATCCCAGAGCGCGATCTCGATCCCGGTCATCGCGGTCACGGTCGCTCCGGCCATCGCGCCGTCGAACAGTCGCGAGCGGCGCATCTTCTCGAACAGGCGATCGACATTGAGCGGGTCCTCGCCGATCAGGTAACGCTTCAGGGCGTGCACCATCGCCGGGCAGCCCTCGCCGCCGTGGATGCACTCGCCGTTGCCGACGATGCCCTCGTCGGTGTACACGCGGACGTAGGTCGAGTAGCCGTGCCCCTTGATCTCGGCGGTGCGAATGTCCGTGATCTTCATCTGTGCTCTCCCCCGGTCGCCAGCCCTCAGTGACGCTCGTATCGCTCCCCGGTTTCGCGCTCGTACTC
>JAEVYR010000361.1 GCA_023392645.1 Chloroflexota bacterium
CCGCACATACCGATCAGGATCTCATCGCTGCCGGGGAAGAACCGACCCGACACCGCGCCCCGTCCCAGCGGCGAGCGATGTACCGTCGGGGTTGTGGAACCCGGCTCAAGGAGCGCCATGCCCATGCCATGCGGCCCGGCGAAATTAACCACTATCGTGCCGTCGGGGTGAGTCGAGATGGTATCGGCCCACGCCATATCCGCCCCGCCGGCATGGTTCGGCCAGACACCGTCAGACGCCCGATGGTACGGCACATGAACGCGCCAGTCGCTGCCATCCAGGTTGGCCATGCTCACGAACCCGAGCGAAGGATCGGTTTGCATGGCGGTATCCGAGGTACCGGAGGGAGGGAATTCGAACCCGCAACCAAGCACGAGTTGCTGGTCACCCGGCATGAACGCCGCCGCGTTGCAGGCGTGGACGTTCGGAACTCGGCTCACCACACCATCGCGGAAGAGATAGATGTAGGTCGGCTCCGGCGAATCGTAGTCGGGACGCGAGAAGACGAGCATCGTGCCGCCGTGGGACCATGTGGGCCAGACATACGGGAATTCCGGCGTGCCGTCGGTCGTCACCTGCACCTGCTGGCTGCCGTCCGGCTGCATCAGCCAGATATTGCCATCATTGCCCTCATAGGCGATCCAGTCGCTGCCCGGCTCGATCGTCAGCCCAGGCGCGGAACCGGATTCCGTGGCCGCCTCCGTCGCGGTCTCGGTTACCACCTTGGTTGGCTGGACGGTCGCCGTCTCGGTCGATTGCCCGGTCGTGTCACCAGGCGATGCGGCATCGGGATTCGGCTGCCAGGCAGGAGATGAGCCTGGGACCAATGGCGTCGCGCCTTGATCCATGGGCATGCTCCAGAGCATCGACGATGCGCCGCCGCCCGTGGTGTACGTCGCAAACACGACGGTGGCAGCGTCGGGACTGACCGTGAAGTCGACGAGTCCGGGCACGGTCTCCGAGCCAATCAGCCGCTGAGCGGTGCTCCCATCGCGATTCAGGATCACGATGCTGCGAACCTGATCCTGATAATCCGGGTAGCACCCCTGTTCGCAGACCAGCGCCACAATTTGCTCGCCGCCAGGGAGAAACTCCGCCACGAAGGGCCCGAGCCGATCCTGGTTGGCGTCCGAGAACGGGATTTCGGTCAGGGCCGAAGCCCCACTGGGTTCGACGATCCAGGCCGTCGCGCTATGGAGCAGGCCGAACGTCCCGAGGATCTCGCCGGTGGCGGGATTGACGGCGAGGTCACCCAGCCTGTTGAACCCGACGAGACCGGAATCGACCCAGGGGATCGCATTCTGGCCAGGGTTCGAGAGGGCATACGGCACCACCACTCGCGCATCGGTGCCATCGAGGTTGCTGGACGCGATGGCCGCGAGGCGCGGGTCGGTCGCCAGTTGGTCAGCGGTCGGGTCCGGGTCATAAGGCACACCGCCACTCGCGCATGAGTACAGCAGGCGGCTGTTGTCCAGCGTGACGGCGGCGGGGCCGCACCGCGCGGTGTTCGGCACAGGGGTCTGCGTGCCGTCACGATAAACGATGATGCCCTCGCCGGCCTTGTGAAAGACGAGGATGGTGCCATCGGGCGACCAGGCCGGCATGCTGTAGCTCGGCACACCATGCTCGTTGCTGCCATCGGTCGTGATCTGCGTCTGTTGGCTGCCGTCCGGCTGCATCAGCCAGATGTTGCCGTCCTCGCCAACGTAGGCGATCCAGTCGCGCCCCGGCTCGATCTGCACGCCGGCTGACCCGGCCACGTCTGGTGCTGAAGGTTTCTCGGGTGGGGTGCCTGCCTGTGCAGACACGACATCCGCCGGAAGGATGATGAACTGCGCTCCATCCGCGTCGTTCGCCACGTTCCGCAACCGCGCCGGCACGGGATTCTCGATGGGGAGATAGCCCGCGGGCAGCGTGCTCTCGTCCATCGTGACGAGCAAATCCGTCTCCGCGGGAGCGCCGACGCTGCAGAGCCCACCACCCGGTGGAGTCGTGCAGCTCCCATAGACCACTCCGTCCGGCCCGGTCACGGTGAAGGCGGCGCTGGCGGCAAGCGTGCAGCCTTCTGGGAGCTCAGTCGTCCCGGGAGCAATCGACTGCGGATCGGGACGCTGTTCGCAGACATACGGCACGATTGGCACGGAGAAGGGGTACTCGGCAACTTCGGTCGCATCCGCGGTCGGCGCGGGCGTGCCGGTCAGGTCGGTCGGCTCCGCCGCATCCGACGGAGTCTCGGCCACACCCGGCGCGCCGCCGCTGGGCTGCAGGCGAGGACGATAGGCGTTGGTCAGCAGGACCGTCACCTCGCCATCCGGGTCGATGCGCAGGATCTTCTGGTGCTCGGCGTAGATCTCCGGCGAGTACTCGGTGTATCGCGACTCGTCGACGTCCATCAGCTCCGTCGGGTTGTCGACCGCCCCAACGATGATCACACCATCACTGGTGACGCTCGGCACGCCCGTTCCCTGAACATCGAGCGTCGTCACCAGTTGCCGGTTGTCACCTTGGCTGTCGGAGCGCCAAACATCGACCGTGTTGTCGACGTAGCCACCCGAAACGTCGTCAAACCGTGACGAAAATGCCGATTCCGGACCTCGGGTGACGGTGGTGGTGACAATCTCGCCCGTGGGGCTCCAGGCCAGCACCTCGCCTCCGTCGACAGGCGTTGTCGTGCCCGTGGCTGGGTCAAAGATCCCCACCGCATCGGCGCCGACCAGCGAATGCCCCTGGATGAGCACGCGGCCGTCCGCGCTGCCGTCCAGCCAGACAGTTTCCGGATACTCCGACATGGTTCCGGTTGTGAGATCAAGCGCGACACCGGTCGCGCAAAAGGGGTTGATATAGGCAATGTCACGATCAGACCACCACACCATGTCCTGATAGGAATCACGGGCGAATGGCGAACCCAGCTCCTTCAACCAGAGCAGGTCGATCATGATCGTCATGGCCCCGCTCGGACCAGCACACGGCTGTCGCTGCGTGTAGCTCGACACTGGCGTGGATGTGCCATCGAGCCCGATGCGCACGATCGCGTATGTAGCGTCTCCCTCGGAAACCTCCATCAGCAGCTCGTCGGCCTCCACGGCCCACGATGGGAAGCGCCCCTGCGGGTAGGGCGTTTCGTTCGGCATCTCGATCAGGCGACGCATCTCGCCGTTTGCCACGTCATAGAGGTCGAGGCGCGATTCATGCAGGATGACGATGTACTGTCCACTGGGCGACCATGAAAATCGCTGCACGCCGCCTTCGGAAATGGTGATTTGGCGCTGACCGGACCCGTCCCCGTTCATCAGCCAGAGGTTGCCTTGGCGCAGGAAGGCGATCAGCGGCTGGTCCGGCTGCCGGGCGCGGAAGGAGCTCGCCGACGCGTCGTCCGGGCCGGCAATCGCCGGCTGCACCGGCAGCCCCGGAAGCAGCATCGCGAGGCAAAGCAAAAGCGCGATGACCCCCGATCGGCGGTTCCCCGCTGCCGCCGACCGACACGTGCGAAACCAGGTACCGACCATCGAACTCCTCCCCTGCCACGGCCATCGTCAGGTTGTCGGGTGCCTCTTGCCTCCATTGTCTTCCACGATGCACCGCGTGAACATGAAATTCACCGGCCACTTCGCGCGCAAAATGTGCCATTTCGACACCCGGTTGGCCTCCAGACACGCGAAACCGTGGCAGGACCGGCCGATCCTGCCACGGTTTCGAGCGCGGGCGCTGCTGTCAGCCGCCCTTCTTCGCTACGCGCCGCTTTCGGCCTCGATCGGCACCGGCTCGGCCTCGTCGTCGAGCGATGGCGGCGCGGTGCCAGCACCGACGGTCTCCGTTGTCCCAGGCGAGGCGGCGCCCTGGCTCACCGGAGTGAGCGTCCCTTCCGCGGCCGAGCTGTTATCGGGCGCCACCCATTGGAACACGACGCTCCCGTCGCCGCCGGGCCGCAAGGTGAACGTGCCGCCGTCGACACAGGTCCCCAGCCCGTCGACGATGCGCTCCCGCAGCGTGATCGACCCGTCACCGTTGATTGCCGTCAGCGTCAGCTCGCCGACGCAGCCGTACGACGGATACTCCACCCGACCGACCACCTCGCCCACCGCGCCATCGGTGATGTGCATAGTGATGGGCCATTCGATCGCCTGCGGGCTCTGATAGCCGGTTCCGCTCCAGGCGCCGTTGATGGGGTTTGAGGCGACAGCGGGCGTCTCGGTCGCTGCCGGGCTCTCCGCGGGCACCGGTGTCGAGCCAGCCTCCGCCGGACGCTGCGCCTTGACCGTCCGATTCGGCTGCCACGCCGGATTGCGACCTTGCCCGATGGCGAGCGGCTGCATCGACCCGTCGAGCACGACGATGCTGGCGTCGGTGGAGTCCTCCCCGATGATCGATGTCACGACCCGCGACCCATCCGGCGCGATGTCGACGCCGTCCACGCCCTGACCCGGAACCATCTGGAGCCATCGATCGACGATGTTGCCCTGCAGGTCGAGCATCGCGATGTCGAACTGACGTGGGTCGGCGGCGGCGTGACACCCCGACATGCAGACGATGCCGATGATCGCGTTGCCGTCCGGCGTGAAGCGGGCGGCGTATGGTCCCAGCTGCTGGTTATCGACATTCATCATCGTGAACGAATTCGTCAGCGTGCCATCAGCCGCGAACCACTGCACGCCGGCCTGGTGGAAGCCGGTATAGGACACCATGATCATGCCGTCCGACGGGCGGACATCGATCCAGCTGACGTAATAGCCACTCTTGCTCTCGGATGTCCATTTCACGCCCGAATCGTCGATTGTGTAGGGCACCTCGATCCGTTGATCGGAACCATCCAACGCGCTGGAAGTCACGTAGCCCTGCAGCGGATTGGTGGTCAAATCGGCCGGAACGGGATCGCCCACGGCGATGTTCTGCGGGCAGCTGTAAAGCAGGCGGTGATCATCGGCGCTGAACGCGGAGGCGTGGCACGACGCGTCGGTGTTCGGCAGCAGCGTGAGATATCCATCGCGCAGCAGCCAGATGCCGCCCGACACGCCATCGGTGCCGCGCTGTGAGAAGGTCAGCATGGTCCCATCGTGCGACCAGGCCGGGTCATCGTACGTTGACGATCCGGTCGGACCGCCGTCGGTCGTCAGCTGCGTCTGCTGACTGCCGTCCGGCTGCATCAACCAGATGTTGCCGTCCTCGCCGACATAGGCGATCCAGTCCTGCCCCGGCTCGATCCTCACGCTCGCCGATCCACCGGTGACCGGAGCTGCGGCCGTCACGGTCTCGGTCGCCACGGCCGCCTCCGTCGGGATCTCGGTCGCGCCGGTCTGCGCGCCGGCAAGCCCGGCCGGCATCGTCACGAACAACCACGGGACGCCTTCGCCACGCACCCCGGCGCTGGGGTAGGTGAGCGCCTGCGGGTTGCCGCCGACGACCACGTAGCCAGCGGGAATCGACGCCTCATCCTGCGTGACAAGCACCTCGACATCCACCGGCACCGAGACATCGCCCCGGCAGTAGCCATCATCGCCGGCGACGCAACTGCCGTAGAAATTGCCGCTCGCGTCGGAAATGGTGAACGAGGCGCCCGCATCGAACGCGCACCCCTCGGGCAGGTCGAGCCCGATGCCCTCCATCGAATAGAAGTTATCGGCATAGACGCTGCACGTGATCGCGAAGATCATCGGCGGCCACATCGTCGTGCCCGACTGCACCGCCGGATACGGTGCCAGCCCGCCATCTGGCTTCGAAGCCGCGACCGGGTGCCCCGC
>JAEVYR010000171.1 GCA_023392645.1 Chloroflexota bacterium
ACGCCGAAGAGGGCATGCGGGAAAGCTTTGTCTCCGGCGCGTTCGCCGAGAACAACGGCACCTGGGACGGCGAGGTCTACGGCCTGCCCATGTACGCGCAGACGATGCGGCTCTACTACAACCGCACTGTCTTCGAGAGCTCGGGGCTCGATCCCGATGGGCCGCCTGCGACCTGGTCGGAGTTCCTCGATTTCGCCAACCAGATTTCCGAGAAAAGCGGTGGCGCGTATGGCGTGATCCTCGGCGACAAGTACCCGTGGGTCTGGAACATGAACATCGACTTCATGGCCAACGGCGCCGGCGCCTACACCTTCAACTGGGCCGAGAATGCATATGACTTCACCCAGCAGGGCACGAAGGATATGCTCAACCTCTTCGTCGAGATGCAGAGGGCCGGCGGCCTGTTCCCGGGTGTCCACCCCCTCACCGACGACGACGCTCGCCAGCAATTCTCGATCGGCATGGCCGGCATGATCATCGGCGGTTCCTGGAACCCCGGCGTGTTCAACGACCAGTTCTCCTCGACGGAAGACTGGGAGACCGCCTACCTGCCCATCCCGGACGACGGCCGCGCCGGCAAGACCAAGCAGTACAATCCCGGCGACCGCTATACCTTCTCCGCGCAGACCGAGCACCCGGACGAGTGCTGGGAGTTCCTCAAGTGGCTCTACTCGGTCGACATCATGACCGAGATGTATGAGAAGGGCATGGGCGTGATGGGCGTCGCGGCCGCCAACACCGGCGACTCCGACGTCCGCGGCGTCAGCCTGCTCGCGCCGACGGAGGACGATCAGGTGCCGCCGCCCGAGCCGGAGTTGCCACAGCAGACCCCGGACGCGGTCACGGTGTACCAAACCATCTTCGACGAGCCCGACACGATGGACCAGGCGCTGCAGGATCTCACCGATCAGTACAACGCCGCCTACGAGAAGGCCGTCGCCGACGGGTTGCTCAACGCCGACGATTTCCATGTCGCGGACTGGGATCCGCTGAACTGGACGCCGGCCTCGTAATCGCAGGGCCCTTCGCCATCCGGAAGGCGCCCAGGAATCGGGAGGACCGGCCGTTTCGCGATCTCGCGACCTCCGCCGGTCTTCTCGCTTTCCAGGCACATCGAGCGAATCTACGGGGGTCCCGTTCATGGCAGCGATCGCCCAAACCTGGAAGACGCACCGGGTGGCCTATCTCATGTGCCTGCCCACCATCCTGCTTTTCCTCGTGTACATGCTGTTTCCCATCGGGTACGTCTTCTATACCTCGACCCTGAACTGGGACGGCATCACCAGCGTCATGGACGCCGACTTCATCGGCCTGGACAACTACACCCGGCTGGTGCAGGACAGCTACTGGTGGGGAGCAGTCTGGAACACGCTGCTGTACGCCCTCATCAAGCTCGTTATCGAGCTGCCGCTGGCCTTGATCCTCGCCGTTACCCTCAACTCGGGCATCCGCGGCGTTACTGTTTTCCGCGCCATCGGCTTCATGCCCGTCGTCACCAGCATCGCCGTGGTTTCGCTGGCCTTCACCTTCTTCTTCTCTCCCTTGCCCGGCGCGGCCTTCAACGAGGTGCTCGTCAATCTCGGCATCATCGACAAGCCGATCGCGTTTCTCGGCGATCGCAACACGGCCTTCTGGACGGTCTCCGGCATCGCCGTCTGGCACGATCTCGGCATCAACATGGTCTTCTTCCTCGCCGCCCTGCAAACGGTGCCGCGTGACCTCTACGACGCCGCCAAGGTCGACGGCGCCTCTGCCCGCGACCGGTTCCTTCACATCGAAGTGCCCGTCATCAGGCCGATGACGGCGATCATCATCACGCTCTCGCTGGCGGGTTCGCTGAAGGTCTTCGACTACTTCGCCGTCATGACCGGGGGCGGGCCCGGGTTCTCCACCACCACGATGGTGCTCTACATGTTCCGCTACACGTCCTTCGGTGGCGGCGGCCTGGCCGGTGCGACGTCGATGCCGCAGGTTGGCTACGGTTCGGCGGTAGCGATCGGGCTCGGTCTCATCATCTTCGCGGTCGTGTTGATCCAGCAGTGGATCAATCAGTTGCAGGAGAGGAGAGCGGCATGATCACCGAGCAAATGTCGGCGACATCGCCGCCCGTCGACAATGAGTCGATCATCCACGCCGAGGAGCCGGACAAGGTCCGGCGGCAGGTGACCACCGCGATCACGCTGACGCTCCGCTACGGGCTGTTGCTGATCTACATGGCCATCTGCATCTACCCGTTCCTGTGGATGCTGGCGACCTCGCTGCGCGATCAGCGAAGCGTCTTCAAGGCCGGCACGTCGCTGATGGTCAGCAACCCCAACTGGAACAACTACGTCGAGATCTGGAACTCCATGAACGTGCCGCGCGCCGCGTTCAACACCGCGCTCGTCACCGCCGTGGTGATGGCGCTGACTATCTTCACCACGTCGATGTGCGCCTATGCGCTGGCGCGATCGAACTTTCCGGGCCGGCAGGCGATCATGTTCGCCCTGCTCGTCACGCTGCTGATCCCCGGCGAGATGCTGATCATCCCGACCTTCTACGTCAACCGCTCGCTGCATCTGGTTGGCGACGGCAAGGCGCTGCTGGCGGTGATTCTCGTGATGACCGCGGGCGGGCAGGTCTTCAACATCTTCCTGATGCTGAGCCACTTCCGCACGGTGCCACGCGATCTGTACGATTCCGCCGCGCTCGACGGCGAGAGCTACTTCGGAATCTACCACCGGATCGCCTTCCCGCTCATCCGGCCCGCCGTCGCGACGGTGGTGTTGCTGACCTTCATGGGCGTCTGGAACGCCTACATGATCCCGCTGGTCTACCTCACGCCACTGCCGGACTTCCAGACGCTGACGATCGCGCTGATCCAATACTCCAAGCAGTTCCAGACGCTCTACCACATCATGGCGGCCGGAGCGGTGATCACGCTGGTGCCGGTCATGATCGTCTTCCTGATCCTGCAGAAGTACTTCATCTCCGGTCTCACCGAAGGCGCGCTGAAGGGCTGATCCGGAACATCGGGCGGATCGGGTGTTTGCCCGAGCGCCGTGGTGCAATTCGAGAAGGCTGCTCGCATGGCACCGACGAGGGGAGGACGTGATGTCCGCCCCTCGTCGGTTGGCAGGCGTGTACCTGCCGTGGCGACCTATCGCTCGTAGATGCGCTTCAGGTGTGCCGTTGCCTCATCGATCGCAGCCCCGGCGTCTCCGTTCTGGATGGCGGACGCGAATGCGTTGACGATCACGTACTGCGACGACACCTGTGCCGCCTTCAGGTTGGCCGTGCTCGCCCACCCCTTGTTGCGCGCGATGCCGGGCACTTCGACATAGACCGCGAGTTTCGGATCTTCCGTGTAGACGCCGAGATCGGTGAAGGT
>JAEVYR010000237.1 GCA_023392645.1 Chloroflexota bacterium
GCGCTGGAGAGCACCATCATCACGCACGGCATGCCCTACCCGGACAACAGCGCCATGGCGGCGCGCGTCGAGGCGATCATCGCCTCGGAAGGCGCGGTGCCCGCGACGATCGCGGTGATGGGCGGACGCATCCGCATCGGCCTTTCGGACGGCGAGCGCGAGGCGCTGGCGACGACGGCGGGCGCCATGAAGCTGTCGCGGGCCGACCTGGCCTTCGCGGTGTCCGAAGGCCGGACGGGCGGGACGACTGTCGCCGCGACGATGATCGCGGCGCATATGGCGGGCATCCGCGTGTTCGCAACGGGCGGCATCGGCGGCGTGCATGCCGGGGCCGAAACGAGCTTCGACATCTCCGCCGATCTCGACGAGCTGGCGCGCACGCCGGTCATCGTCGTCTCGGCCGGCGCGAAGGCGATCCTCGATGTGCCGAAGACGCTGGAGGTGCTCGAAACGCGCGGCGTGCCGGTCGTCGGCTACGGCGCCGACGTGATGCCGGCCTTCTGGTCGCGCCAGTCGCCCTTCCCGGCTCCGCTGCGGCTCGACAGCGCCGAGGCGATCGCGCGGTTCCAGCGCACGCGCGACGCGCTGGGCCTCGGCGGTGGCATGCTCGTCGCCAACCCGGTTCCGGCGGACGTCGAGATTCCCGCGACCGAGATGGAGCGCTACATCAAGTCTGCGCAGGCGGCCGCCACCGCGGCAGGCGTCACTGGCAAGGGCGTGACGCCGTTCCTGCTCGGCAAGATCCTGGAGCTGACCGACGGCCGCAGCCTGCGGACGAACATCGCCCTCGTCGAGAACAATGCCCGTCTCGCAGCAGGGATCGCCAGGGCGCTCGCCGCCTAGCCCTGGATCGGGACCAGCTGGATCTCCACGCGGCGGTTCTGCGCGCGGCCAGCCTCGGTCGCGTTGGAGGCGATCGGCTGGGTCTCGCCGAAGCCGAGCACCGAGAAGCGACGCTGGTCGTTGCCCTGCGCGGTCAGGTAGGACGCGACGGAGAGCGCGCGGCGTTCGGACAGCTGGAAATTGTAGCGGTCGTCGCCGGTGGAATCTGTGTGGCCATTCCCGTCGACCAGCGTGCGGTTGTACTTGCGCAGCACCGCCGCGACGGCATTCAGCGTCGGGTAGAAGCCGGGCATCACCTGGTCCGCGTCGGTCGCGAAGGTGATGTTGGACGGCATGATGAGCTGGATGTTGTCGCCGTTGCGGATGACCTGGACGCCGGTGCCGCGCAGCTGGGCGCGCAGCTCGTTCTCCTGCTGGTCCATGTAGTTGCCGACCAGACCGCCGGCCAGCGCGCCGATGCCTGCGCCGATCAGCGCGTTCTGGCGCTGGTTGCGCGGCGTGCCGCCGATGGCGAGGCCGGTGAGAGCGCCGACGCCGGCACCGATGATCGCACCGCCGGCGGTGTTGCCCATCCGCGGCTCGCCTGTCAGCGGATCAGTGGCGCAGGCGCCGACGAAGGCGACGCCGGTCAGCGCCGCAATGATTCTCATACGCATGTGTGTCTCCCTCACCACCGTCGACGGTTCTGATTCCCGCCCCGCTTTCGGCTCTTGTAGCACGGTTGTGTCGGAATTTGGCGCGTGCGAATCCTGACGGCCATGGCCGACCCGCCCACCACGATCACCACGCCGCGCCTGACGATCCGGCGCGCTCGCGCCGACGATCTGCAGGACATCCACCTGGTGCTCAGCGACCCGGTCGCCATGCGCTACTGGTCGACGCCGCCACACGTCACCATCAACCAGAGCCGCGACTGGCTGCAGGCCATGATGGAGGCGCCGGAGAGCGAGAGCGACGACTATGTGGTGGTCCACGAGGAGCGCGTCATCGGCAAGGCCGGCTGCTGGCGGCTGCCGGAGATCGGCTACGTTTTCCATCCGGACAGCTGGGGCAAGGGCCTGGCCAGCGAGGCGCTCGCCGCGATCATCCCCGCGGTCTTCGCCCGGCACGCCATCAAGCATATCGAGGCCGACGTCGATCCGCGCAACGCGGCGAGCCTGAAGCTGCTCGGCCGGCTGGGTTTCACGGAGACGGGACGGGCCGAGCGCACGCTCCTGGTCGGGGACGAGTGGTGCGACAGCGTCTATCTGCGGCTGATGCGCCCGCCGCAGGTGCACGTCCCCGCCGGGCGATGAGGCGCCGAGGGGAGAGGCGGCACGCCCCTCCCCCGCGGACCCGATCGCTCGCTCAGCCTGCGGCCTTCGCCACCGCGCGCTTCGCCATCACGACGACGAGGTTGGCGCGATATTCGGCCGAGGCGTGCAGGTCCGACATCAGGTCGTCGGGCGACACCGTGACGCCGGACAGGGCGTCGGGCGTAAAAGACTTGGCCAGCGCCACCTCGATGGCCTCAGACCGGAAGACGCCGTTCTCGCCGGCCCCCGCGACGGCAACCCGCACGCCGGAGTCGTCGCGTGCGACGAACACCCCGACAATGGCATAGCGCGATGCTGGGTTGCGGAACTTCTCATAGCCGGCCGCCGCAGGCGCGGTGAAGCGCACGCCGGTGACGATCTCGCCCTCCTTCAGAGCGGTTTCGAACAGACCGGTAAAGAACTGGTCCGCGGCGATCTCCCGCGTGTCGGTGACGATCGTAGCTCCCAGCGCCAGCATGGCAGCCGGATAGTCGGCGGCGGGATCATTGTTGGCGATCGATCCGCCGATGGTGCCGCGATGGCGCACATGCGGATCGCCGATATGCGCCGCGAGGTCGCTCAGCGCCGGGCAGACCGCCTTGAGCTTCGCGTCCGCAGCGACCTCGGCATGGGTGGTCCCCGCTCGGATCGTCACCGTCCTGCCGGACACCTGAATGCCCTTGAGATCGGCGATCCGGCCGAGATCGACGAGGTCGCTGGGCGCGGCGAGGCGCGTGCGCATCGCCGGGATCAGCGTCATGCCTCCAGACAGGTACTTCGCGTCCTCGCCGGACTTCTGCAGCTTGGCGGCCTCAGCCACCGAGGAGGCACGATGATAGTTGACCTGATACATGGTGCTGCCTCCCTCAGTGCTTCGTCGCCGCGCGGATCGCCGCCCAGACGGTCTGGGGCGTCGCCGGCATGGTCAGGTCGTTGTTGCCGATCGCATCGGTGATCGCGTTGATGACGGCCGGCGGCGAGCCGATCGCGCCGGCCTCGCCGCAGCCCTTGATGCCAAGCGGGTTCGACGGACACGGCGTGTTGGACGTCGAGACCTTGAACGACGGCAGGTCGTCGGCGCGCGGCATGGTGTAGTCCATG
>JAEVYR010000384.1 GCA_023392645.1 Chloroflexota bacterium
GGGCCGGTCGGCGCGGTGGTGTCTGATCTGGCGTGCCATGGGCTCCCCCCGCGGTGATACTGGCGAACGACGCCGGCCGGGTTGCCGGCGGACTGGCGCGACAGGACGCCCTGCCAGTCGTTCCCTGTAACGTGTCGGGATCGCGACCGGTTTCGGTCAGCGGTCCTCGACGTGGGTGTACGTACAATGGTATCACATGGAGAAGCGCGCCGTGCCACAGCGGCACACGATCCACGCTGCCGGGAGTCCGGCAGCGGGGATGGTGCTGGGAACGTGCAGCCAAGGGGATGAACCCCTGGCCCGGCAGGGTGGACCGGCCCGGTGGCGGCTGCTACGAGTTCGGTTGTCCAATCTGCAGCGCGCAGTTCGCCGTCAGCGCGGTGTCGTCGATGCCGACGGTGCTGAGCCGGATCCCCGCCTCCGCGGCGGCGGGGCGCGGGAGCTCAGCGCTCACGCCTCCCGACTCGTCGAGCTCGGCGGTCGCGATGACCTGATCGCCAAGGAGGATGGACACCGGCGCGGCTTGAGCGCCGAACCCCGCAGCCTCGAGAGTCGCCGTGTCGCCGGCTTCGACCTGCTCGGGCGTCAGCCCGCAGGCGGGGAAAGCGGGGGGAACCAGACGCAGCTCCGCCGATTGACCGGACGGCTCATCTCCCGTCTCGCCCGGCAGGACGTCGCTATCCCCTCCATCCGTCGCCTGGCGAGCGATGACCTGAATCGATACGTCATGATCGATTGCGCCGGCGACCTCGAGGGGGATCGCGACGGATACGACGTCGAAGATCGGCAGCGGCGTTTCGCCTCCCTCGGGCGAGAGGAGCTGAGCCTCCACTCCGTCACCCGTGACATCGACGAACGTCTCACCGTCGAATCGCCAGACCGTCACCGATACGTTCCTGCCCGGCTCGACCACAACCTCGGTCACGATATCCGCACCCGCGACATGGGTGGGGTAGCCGAGCCGCTCCGGCGAGCCACCGGTTTCCTCGCTGCTGTCCAGATCGATGAATGCCAGGTACTCGTTCCTCTCGTCCGGCTCGACCAGCCCAAACAGGCTCTGCGTCAGCGTCAACCAGCCCTGGTCCTCGTTCACCGCCAGCTCGACGTAGGTCAGGTCCACCGATTCGGTGCTCACATCCCGGGTCGAGTCGGTACGCTGGTCACTGACCGTGGCGCCATTCACCAGCGCGGCAGGCGGGTCGACCTGGTTGCCGGTGTAGACGAGGGCAAGGTCACGACTGGTGCCCACCTGACGCGCAGTCAGCACATGCGTAGCTTTCAGAATATTCTCGTGCATAAGGGTTGGGGCTGGCGCCGTCGCCGATTCCGTGGGATCGCATGTGTCATAGAAGGTGTCGTTATCGTCGTCCAGCCCGTTCCCGTGATCCAGGTACAGGACGTGACCCAGCTCATGCGCGACCAGCTTCGCATCGACCTGTGGGTCCCCTGTGACCGAGAGATCGACGACAGCGATGAATCCCCCGGTCGCCGTTGTCAATACGCTGGGAGTTCGGCAAGGGTGGGCCGACGGAGGCGACCATGACGTATAGCCTCCCCATCCACCAAGCACCAACGGCACGCCTGAACGGTCCACGAACTCGCCGATATTCAGCACGATGGGACCGACGAACGTCTCGCCAAATTCCCTTCCAAGACCGTCCCATGCCACCTGGCAATCCGCGACGGCGGTCTTTAGCTCGGTGTCGTCGCTCTGGGGATCGACGATATCACCAAGGGCATCGGGCGCGCCGGCCACCGGGGGAACCGGATCGGGAATGATCGGGACGCGGGCGGCTGTCGCCACCGGCGAGGTGAAGGCGCTTCTGAAGACGATCCGCGCGCCATCCAGCCAGACCGCGTCGGTCGCTCGCGCCATGCGCTTCAGCAGAACCTGCTCGGTGCTGGTCTCGCCCAGGGCGCCAGGATCCTCTGCCGCGGGAGTCCCCTCGAGCACACACCAGCGGAGCGGAATGTGGACGACCTCATCGCCGTCCGGCCCCACGGCGGCCACCGGCTCAACAGACCGCACCTGGGGCGCCAGGCTCGCCAGAATGACGGCCAGCATCACGAGAGAACAAAGGTGTCGGCGTGCCATGGCAGGCAGCTCCTTGCCGGTCCGGCGGTGATTCTCATGGTCGTTGGGGTCCCTGCCTGCTGGCAGCATATGTCCGTCTCAGTATTATGTCAATAATATACCCGAACTGGGGCGGGCAGGCCCGTACGTGATGCCCCAAGCCGGAGGGATGAGCCAGATCTCCGCTCACCTGTCACGACACCCTGAAGGTTCACGTGGGAGCACGTTCCGGGTGGACGCCGCTCTGTCACCCGGGCGCACTGGCACACCGAGCTCCGATATATGCCCCGGGGCGGCCTCTTGCTCTCAGGCCATACCTCACTATACTGAACATAAGCGTACTCGATCCCTACCTGGAGAGTGAATCATGCGTGTGTTTGCCGTGATCGCCACCCTCGCGCTCTCGCTGACGATGGGAGTCGTCGCGTTCGGGGTGGCGGCTGCCCCCTCAACGTCGATCCTTCAGGACGCCACACCTGCTTCGGAGATGCCCGCCGCGCCCGAGGCAACCCCGGAGGTCCTGGTACAACCCACCGGACCGGTGCTGGTTGACGGCACGCCCATCGCGGGGGTAGACGACTCGCTGACGCTGTTTCGCACCGTGGTCGCTCCCGGAGGCATCGTTCCGGCGCATGAGCACCTCGGCGCCAATCTGATGTTCGTCGAATCGGGCGCGATCACGTTCACCGTTGACACAGGCATGGCCTGGGCATGGTGTGCAGACGGCTGCGCATCTGGCACAGCGCCTGACCCGACAGGGGTCGATACGCTATTTTCGGGGACCACCGTGGAGCTGGAGGCCGGTGACTGGGTGCAGCAGCGCAACGATACGACCCATGGGTTCCGCAATGACGGTGAGGTCGATGCGGTGCTGCTGGTCGTGTCAGGCGGCGCCGGCAATGGCTCTGGCGCCTGCCTGGGCGCCTGCTAGTGACGAGCGCCGAGGCGGCACGGGTCTCTGGACTGCCCCGGCCGTTGACACCCTTCGTCGACCGGGAGCGCGACCTGGACGCGTGCGTGGGTCTGCTGGGCCGGCCGGAGATACACCTGCTCACGATTGTCGGTCCCGGCGGCGTCGGCAAGACCCGCGTCGCCATCGAGGTGGCTCGGCGTCTCGGTGATATCTTCGAGGACATCCCATTCCAGTCGCTCGCAAATCTGCGTGACCCCGCCCTCGTGCCCGATGCCGTGACATCAGCCCTCGGGATCAGCGCCATCGGGGACCGCTCCGTCATCGAGCTTGCCCGAGCGCGCCTGCAGGATCGAACGACACTGCTCCTGCTGGACGGCGTCGAAGGTGTGGTCGAGGCAGCGCCGTGGTTGGGCACCCTGCTCGTGCACTGCCCGTCGTTGACGATCCTGGCAACGAGCAGGATTCGCATCGGCATGTACGGCGAGCAGATCTACCCACTCGCGCCCCTGACCGTGCCCGACCCCGCCGCTGGTAAAGGACCGGAAAGTGCGATGGCCAGCGACGCCGTGCAGCTGTTCGCGCTCCGGGCAGGCGCGGTGCACTCCGAGTTTGTGCTCGACGACACGACCGCCCCACTCGCAGGTCAGATCTGCCGCCGGCTGGACGGGCTGCCGCTCGCGATCGAGCTGGCGGCGGCCCGATTGCCCGTGCTCTCGCTTCCGGCCCTTCTCGAGCGGCTCGAGTCGCGACTGCCGCTGCTGGTCGATGGCTACAGCGACATGCCGGCTCGCCACCAGACGCTGCGCGACACGATCAACTGGAGCCACGAGCTCCTCACACCCACCGAACAGGTTACCTATCGCCGCCTCGCCGTGTTCGCCGGCAGCTTCTCGCTGGACGCCGTTCGTCACATTTGCGGAACACCAACGCCGGGGCATGACACAGGAGCGCATGGAGCACCGGAATTCGAGATGCTCAACACCCTCTCCGCCCTCATCGACAAAAGCCTGCTCCAGCGCTCAGAGGGCCTGTCCTCGGGAACCCGCTTTACCATGCTCGAAACGATCAAGGAGTTCGGACTGGAGCAGCTCGCCGCGGCGGGGGAGGATACGATTCGGGACGTCCATGCCGATTACTTCCTGGACCTGGCGGAACGTGCCGAGACCGAGCTGGCCGGTCCCGAGCGTACGGAGTGGCTCGCCCGACTGCGAGACGATCGGGAGAACCTCCGTTCCGCCCTTGCCTGGTCGCTGGGATCCGGGCGTGTGGAGACCGCGCTACGACTCGGCGCCGCGCTCTGGCGCTTCTGGGTCAGTGAAGGCGCCCTGCACGAGGGTCGTGAGTGGCTGGAGCGAGGGCTCGCCGCTGGCGGTGACGTCAACCCCGCGACAAAGGCGCGGGCGCTGCACTTTCTCGGCAACCTTGCTGTCGACTTCAGCGACAACGCCCGCGCCCGCGTTCTCTTCGAGGCGAGCCTGGCCATCCGCCGCGAGCTTGGGGACCAGCAAGGCGTCGCGGCATCGCTCAATGGCCTGGGAATCGTTGCGATTGAGGAGGGCGACTACGACAGGGCGCGCCAGCTCCATGAGGAGAGTCTCGCGATTCGCCGGGAGATAGGAGACCAGGTTGGCGTGGGGCATTCCATCTACAACCTCGGGCGCACGTCGGCGGAGGCCGGTGATCTCGCCGCGGCGCGCTTCATGCTCCAGGCCGCGCTCGAACTTCGCTCCCAGATGGACGACACGCTCGGCATCGGATACGCGGCCTGGCTCCTGAGCCAGGTGGCGGTTCGCGAGGGGAAGGTCGACGAAGCCGAAGCCATGAATACCGAGGCGCTGGCACGCTTCGAGCAGGTCGACGATCAGCTCGGCGTGGGATATGCCCGCCTCGGCCAGGGACTTATCGGCGCGGCGAGGGGCGACGAGCACCAGGCGGTGGATGGATACACGCAGGCGCTGGCGCTCTTTCATGCCCTCGGCGAGCGTTACGGGGCACTTGCCTCCCTCGAGGGACTCGCGGCAGTCGCCGCCGGTCGCGGCGATCATCAGGCCGCGGCACGGTGGTGGAGTGTCGCCACGGCCGAGCGGCACGCCCGGCACATGCCACTTCCCGCCGCCGATCGCGACCGCCACCAACGAGCGCTGGCCAACAGTCGCGAGGCACTCGGCAACGTCGTCTTCAGCGCCGCATGGGCCGCTGGCGCCATCGTGCCATTCGACGCCGCCGTCACCGAGGCCCTCGCCAAAGCGGCAACCAGCTCCAAACGGGAACGAGGCGCATCCGATGAAAGCGGCCTCACCGCAAGGGAGCGGGAGGTGCTACGGCTGATCGCCCACGGCCACACCAACCAGGAGATCGCCGACGCGCTCTTCATCAGCACGCGCACGGCCGCGACGCACGTCAGCCACATCCTGGAAAAGCTTGACCTCACCTCGCGCGCCGCGGCGGCGGCATTTGCCGTGCGCACCGGCCTGGCGTGAGCCGTCAGGCCACGTTTCCGCAAGGAACGGAGCGCGCCAAACTGGCTCGCTGCCGTACCATGGCCGCATGCTTCGATGCAGGCAAGGAGATCCGACCCGATGCTCGACGACGATGCGAACCTGGCGATCCGGGTGGTGGCGATGCCCGCCGACACCAACTCCTCCGGCGACATCTTCGGCGGCTGGCTGATGAGCCAGATGGACGTCGCCGCCTGGGTGGAGGCGCGCCAGCACACCAGCCACCGCCTGACCACCGTGGCGATGGACAACGTCGTCTTCCACCGGCCGGTTTTCGTCGGCGACTGCCTGCTCTGCTACGCGAAGGTCGAACGAATCGGCCGCACCAGCATCACCATCAAGGTCGACGCGATGGTCGAGCGGGTCGATGGCGGCGCGGTCGAGCAGGTCACCGAGGCGCGAATCGTGATGGTCGCGATCGGTCCCGACCGCAAACCGGTACCGCTTCGGCACGGCACCGAGCAATAGCGCGTGCTGACGCAACTTCATCGTGGCGCGGTGATACAGACCGTGGGGCAGCACCGGGCAGGGCAACGTTCGGATGTGCCATGAGTGTCCCGCCGTCGATCCATCGCTTCACCGTCTCCCCAGCCGCCGCATCCCGCTGATTGCTGCGCTGGCCGAACATGAGATTTCGTGCAGGTCGCCGAGGCGGCGTCCGTGGTGTCGGACCTGCTTGAGGACTGTCCCGCGCTCACGGTCATGGTCACCAGCCGGGTCCGGTTGCAGGTGTCGTCCGAGCGCGAGCATCCGGTGACGCCGCTCCCGGTGCCGGAGACGGTCGACACGGATTGTTTCGACCAACCTGGCCGATCCGACGCGATCCGGCTGTTCGTCGAGCGAGCGGAAGTGGTCACGCCCGGTTGCATTCTGACCGAGGAGAACGCGGCGGCGATCGCGGCGATTTGCCGGCGGCTGGATGGCCTGCCGCTGGCGATCGATATGGCCGCCGCACGGTGACCACGCACGTCACGAACATCCTGGCGAAGTTCGGCGTCGAGACTCGCGCCGCCGCCGTGCCCTGCGCCTTCCAGCACAACCTCGCCCGATACCGAATTCCGGCCCCACCATCGGCGGATTCGCGGGGATGGCGCAGGGCAGGCGTCAGCCTCGTACAGATGATGGAGACCGCGTCGGTCGCCTCACACTCCAGAACATCATGCGTTCTTGCGACGTGCGGTATGTCGCCGGCGAGCATGATGGCGCCACGCCCTGAAGAGCGGGCGCCGGTCCCAACCACACCCACCGGTCTCGTCACACCGCCGAGGCAGCATCACAGGAGACACACGCCATGGACATCAACCTGACCGCCCACCACATGGCCACCGAACTGTCGCGCACACGTCTCCCCGCGAAAGCGGAGCGCGGATGGCTCGTCGAACAGGCCATCGCGACC
>JAEVYR010000374.1 GCA_023392645.1 Chloroflexota bacterium
CAATGCCGAGGATCCGGGTCGCGATTTCGCGCCGGTGCCGGGGACGATCACGGCGTACCGCGAGCCGGCCGGGTTCGGCGTGCGGGTCGACAGCGCGATGGTGCCCGGCGGCACGATCCACGCCGGATACGACTCGCTGATCGCCAAGCTGGTGACCTGGGGGCGGGATCGCGACGAGGCCATCGCCCGGATGCAGCGATGCCTGTCCGACTACGTCATCGACGGGGTGCCGACCACGATCCCGTTCGACCAACTGGCGCTGGCGGAGCCCGGATTCCTGGATGGCGGCGCGACGACGACGTTCGTCGGCGACCACCCCGAGCTGATCCCGCCACCGTGGGAGGGAGCCGCCACGGAGGCGAAGGAGGACACGCACCGGGAGCGGTTGCTGGTCGAGGTCGACGGGCAGCGGTTCGACGTGGTGGTCCACGGTGGCGAGCCATCCCGATCGCCGCGAACCGAGACGAGATCGCGGCCAGCGCGGCGGTCTGGTGGCGCGACGACGGCCGCGTCGAATGGCGGCGACGATCTCGTCAGCCCGATCCAGGGGACGGTGATCCGGGTCGAGGTGGCCGAAGGCGACGCGGTCGCGGCGGGCGCGCTGGTCTGTGTGGTCGAGGCGATGAAGATGGAAAACGAGCTGGTGGCGCACCAGGCGGGGACGATTGCCTCGCTGCCGATCGCGGTCGGGGAGGGCGTCAAGGTCGGCGACGTCGTCGCGACGATCGAGCCGAGCTGACGCAGCCCTTCGCCCGCATCCCGCCCGTGGATCCGATGATGATATTTCCCCGATGCTCCACCCGGCTGTATGTGGGCAATCTCGATCGTTTCGGACCCGCTCTCCAGGCACCATTCGACTCAATGTACGTACAGTGCATGCGGATTGCCCTTGTCAGGGTGGGGCGCAGCGCGTATCCTGTGGATAACGGTGGGGAGAAGTGGGGACAAGTGGGTGCCGTTGTGGATAACCACTCGGTCCCGCACCGCCTCTCCTGCGCATGCGTCCCGCAACGCACCGCCCCGCTGAAAGCGATCCGGCATGTTCCTCGGGCGATTCGCCCACAACCTGGACGCCAAGGGCCGGCTTGCCGTGCCCGCCCGGTTTCGCGCGTCTCTTGAGGAGGGGCTCGTGCTGACGCGGGGGCTGGATCGCTGCGTCGCCGCCTATCCGATGACCGCGTGGGAGGAGCTTGCCGGCAAGGTCGCGGCGCTGCCGATGACCGACCCGGCCGCGCGCCAGTTCCGGCGGATGGTGTTCGCCGAGGCCGCCAACCTCGCGCTGGATGGGCAAGGACGCATCGTGGTGCCGCCGGAGCTGCGGGAGTATGCCGGCATTGACCGCGAGGCGGTAATTATCGGCGTGCACACATCCTTCGAAATCTGGTCGCCGTCCGCCTGGGAGGCGATGCAGGCGCTCGTCGACGATGATGGCGATGCGATCGTCAGCCAGCTCGCCAACGTCCTGTAGCGCCACGCAACGATCCCGCGAGCCGAGGCTCGGACGGGAGGGTCCTCATGTCGTCCGATTCCCAATCCGCCGCGATAGTCGCCGGGCATGAGCCGGTACTGCTCGACGAGGCGATCGCGGCGCTCGCCATCCACTCCGGCGGCGTTTGGCTGGACGGCACCTTCGGCGGTGGCGGTCACTCTCGGCGCATCCTCGACGCGAGCGCGCCCGACGGGCACCTGCTCGCGGTCGATGCCGACGTCGCGGCGATCCGGCGAGCCGAAGCGCTGCGCGCATCGCTCGCCCGGCCCGAGCGGATGACGATACTCCACACCAACCTGCGCGATCTCGATGTCGCGCTGGTCGGCGCCGGTGTCGAGCGGATCGACGGCGCATTGCTCGATCTCGGCGTTTCGTCGTTCCAGCTCGATACCGCCGAGCGCGGGTTCTCGTTCCGGCACGACGCCCCACTCGACATGCGTTTCGACCAGACACGCGGCGCGAGCGCGGCCAACCTGCTCGACACGCTCGCGGAGTCCGAGATCGCCGACCTGCTGTTTCGCTTCGGCGAGGAGCGGAAATCGCGAAGGATCGCGCGGGCAATCGTCGCCGCGCGCGGTGAGCCGTGGACGACGTCGCGGCTGGCGGCGCTCGTGGAGCGGACAATCGGCCGCCCGCCCGGCGCTCATCACCCGGCGACGCGGACGTTCCAGGCGCTTCGCATCGCCGTCAACGGCGAGCTCGACGCGCTGACGCCGGCGCTCGACGCCATTGTCGACCGGCTTGCGCCAGGCGGGCGATTGGTCGTGATCGCGTTTCATTCTCTGGAAGATCGGATCGTCAAGCAGTACATTGCCGACGCCGCGCGGACCTGCATCTGCCCACCCGAGCAGCCCGTGTGCACGTGTGACGTGACCCCGCGGCTGCGGCGTGTCGGCAAGCCGATCCGCCCCTCCGAGGCGGAGACGGATCGCAACGCTCGCAGCCGCAGCAGCATCATGCGCGTGGCGGAACGGACCTGACCGGGGCGGTCATGGAGCCGGGAACGGGGTAAGCTTGCGTTGTGTACGGACGCGGACGCGGGAAGGGCGTGTGCAGCTCGATGGTGACCTATTCGATGGCAGAGGTCCTTGCCGGGACCGGGGGATCGCTGCGCGGCGAATTGCCCGGCGAGACCCGATTTCCGGCGATCGCGCGCGACTCGCGCGAGGTTCGCGACGGGGATCTTTACTGGGCGATCGTGGGCGAACGGCTGGATGGCCACGCGTTCGCGGGCGCGGCGGTCGAGGCTGGCGCGGCGGCGGCGGTGGTGACGCGGACCGATCTCGAGGGCGTGCCGGAGGCGTTCCCGCTGATCGTGGTCGACGACACGATCGCCGCGCTGCAGCGCTTCGCCGCCTGGAAGCGTGACCGCATGCACGCTGACGTCATTGGCATCACCGGCAGCGTCGGCAAGACGAGCGCGAAGGAATCGATCGCGGCGGTCCTGTCCGAGCAGGGTGCGGTCCACCGCAGCCGAGGCAACTTCAACAACGAAATCGGGCTCCCGCTCTCCATCCTCGACGCGCTGGACGACGTTGACTACCTCGTGCTCGAGATGGGTGGCGCCTACGCCTTTGGCGAGCTGACCCAGCTCAGCGGCATCGCCCGGCCACGCGTCGGCGTCGTGACCAACATCTTCCCGGTACACCTCGAACGCATGGGCACGATCGAGGCAATCGCCGAGACCAAGGCCGAGCTGATCGATGCGCTGCCGGCCGATGGCATCGCCGTGCTCAATGGTGACGACCATCGCGTGCGGGCGATGGCGTCGCGTACCAACGCCCGCGTCATCACCTATGGGCTCGGCGACGATGTCGATGTACGCGCCTCGCGGGTGGTATCCGACGGCCTCAAAGGCACAACGTTCTGGCTGGAGATCGACGGGCAGCGCCACCAGGTGAGGGTGCCGCTCGTCGGCGCGCATGGCGTCCAGATCGCGCTGGTGGCGCTGGCGGTGGGGCATGCCTACGGCATGCACATCGCAGAAATGCTCGTCGGGCTGCGCAGCCCTGGCGTGCAGGTGCGACTGGTATTCGAGCGTGGCCCGGGCGGAGCGCAGATCATCGACGACACCTACAACGCCAGCACACCGTCGGTGCTGGCGGCGCTCGATGTCCTGCGCGATGTCCCGGCCAGGCGCCACATCGCCGTCCTGGGCGAGATGCGCGAGCTCGGGCAGGTCAGCGATGACGAACATCGGATCGTGGGGCGTCGCGCCGGCGATCTGGTCGATATGCTCTACACCTACGGCGACCTGGCGGAGCCGCTGGCCGAGGCCGCGCGGACAACCGCGCGGGAGGGGCGTCCCCCGCTGGACGTGCGATCGTTTTCGGTGGATGCCAAGGCGGAGCTCATCGCGTCGTTGCAGGACGAATTGCGAAGCGGCGATGTCGTGCTGATCAAAGGCTCGCGCGGCCTCGAGATGGAGGATGTGGTCGCCGCGCTCCGCCAGCGCCCTGACGACGGC
>JAEVYR010000449.1 GCA_023392645.1 Chloroflexota bacterium
CACGCCCCAGGCCGACATCGCGTTCATCACCGCCGCGCCGCCCGAGGTCGCCCCGAGCATATTCAGGAACCGGCGTCGTGTCCAGACGCCCGGTTGGTTCGCCGTCATCGCGTCTCTCCTCCTCGCGTCTCCCGCCGTGGTCTCGGTGTGACCGACCACCGGTCACCAGCACGCCTATCTATCTTCTCACGATATGTAACATCAAGAAACCCCGACACCATGAACCGTCGTGTCAGGATTTCTCCGACACCGTCACCCGACTGACCTCCGCCAGGCGCGGTCCCGCATGGCACCACGCCACGAACGCTTCGACCGCCTCCCGGGGCCCGGCGACCTCGATTCGCACCGCGCCGTCGTCCAGGTTCACCGGGTTCGCCTCGATCCCGAGCCGCTCGGCCTCACGCCGCGCGTTCACCCGGTAGCCGACGCCCTGCACGCGCCCCTCGACGCGAACGACGCGGCGAACCCGACCCGATTGCTCCTCGGTCATGAGCGCTCCCCGGTTGACGATCGAACGTTGCCGATGCCACCAGCACGCCTCGTGCCACGAGGCAGGCACGGCGGGGACCGCCAGCCGGCGCACCTGTCCCGCGGCTCCCGCTGGTGGGCTCGCCCTTCCGTGGGGCGGACACAACCACAAACCGCCCCGCGCGTGATGCGCGGGGTGGTGACGACGATCGATCGATCAAAATCGGGTACGGCTACTCGCCGGCCGCCTTGAGGCTGTTGATCCACAGCGGCGCGGTCCGGTGCCAGTACGCCGAGTTGATGTAGGGGTTGTCTTCCGACGGGAAGTTTGTCCAGTACGTCTGGTTCGTCGGGATGCGGTGGAACCACTGCACCAGCCCGATGTCCGGCAGCGCATCGACCCACAGCTCCATGCCCTGCTTGAACAGGTCCATCAGCTTCGGATCGTCCGGCGAGGTCAGCGCCATTTCGTCGACGATGCCGTCGTACTTCTCGTTCACCCACCGGTAGGGGTAGGTCGCCCGCTCGCCCGTCGGCAGGGAGTAGCGGCTGTGATAAAGATTCATCGTCGAGTACGGATCGCGGATACTGCCGCCATGCCCGAAAATGTAGGCGTCGACGTTGCCGGTATAGACGGAATCGGAGAACTCCGGCCCGACCACGGTGCGGAACGACGCGTCGTACCCCGCCTGGCGCAGCTGCTCGACGAGGATCGGGGCGATGTCCTGGAACAGGATCAGGCTGAAGATGATGAACGGGAAGCGCTCGCCATCCTTCGCCCAGAACCCGTCGCCGTCCTTCTCCCAGCCCTGCGCCGTCATCAGCTCGTCGGTCTTGGCGCGGTCGAAGCTGTCGATCCGGCCGGTGAGCTCCGGGATCGAGTCGACGTATTCGTTCAGCGCCGGGAAGCCGGGGATCGGCAGCAGCGTCTTCTCGCCCGCTCCCTGGTAGCCGAACTGGACGAGCTGGTCGCGGTCGATCGCGTGATTGATCGCCCAGCGGATATCGGGATTGTCGAACGGCTCCTTCATGCAGTTGAAGCCGAGTCCGATCGGCCACCAGTCGCGGTACCCGTAGGGCGGCTCGTTGCCGGTCCACGTCGTGATGTTCGGATTCTGCTGGGTGACGGCGATGATGTTGTTCGGCCGCAGGTCGATCGTCAGGTCGACCTCGTTGTTGATGGCCATCTGCACCATCTTCGTTTCGTCGGTGCCTGGCAGCACGATGATCCGCTCCATCGCCGGCATCTCGACCAGCCCGGCGTCGGCGGCCCAGTAGCTGTCCGCGCGGTCGTAGATGCGCTGCTCGGGCGACGACAGCACGACCTTCCACGGCGAGGTCGTCACCGGGATGCCGTTGGCGATGTCGATGAAGGTGTACTCCTCCGGGTTCTCGCCCTCCCAAATGTGCGCCGGCACGATCGGGATGCCGATATCGAAGTGGAAGGCGAAGAAGTTGAACATGAACCGCGGGTTCGGCTCCGACAGCGTGAGCACCACGGTGAGGTCGTCCGGCGCCGTCACGTCGGCGACACGGTCGCGCATGTCGATCGACCACGTCATGGTCGGCGCGTGCTCCTGGAGCATCTTGATCGTGAACACGACATCGTTGGCCGTGAACGGCTCGCCGTCGTTCCAGTAGGCGCCGTCGCGCAGGGTGAAGGTCAGCTCGGTGAAGTCGTCGTTGAACTCGTAGCCGGTCGCGAGCCAGGGGATGAACCCATTCTCGCAGTCCAGGTCCTCCGGCCCGCACACCGCGTCGGTGGCGTAGGCGTTGTAGTAGTAGAGCGGCTCGAAGCAGTACGGATACCCCGACGACGTCGCGATGCCGGGCAGGAACGGGTTGAAGAGGTTGTAGTCGGTCAGCTGGTTCCCCGTGATGCCGTGGATCAGGCACTTCTCGCGCGGAACCTCCTTGATCTCGCCGCTGTCCTGCGCGGCGACCGTGACCTCCGGCAACGCCGGCATCGAGAGCAGGACGCTCCCGCCCGCCACGGCCGCCGTCTTCATCAGCGACCGCCGGCTGATCTGGTGTGTGCGTGGATCGAATCCGGTGCTCATTCGCTTCCTCCTGGACACAGATTGCATCAACACGATTTCACCGATGCTTCGCGAGCAGCGCCTGGCTCGCCCGCCTTGCGTCACCTCCCTTGCTGCTGACCGGTCGTTTCGAGCAGTTCCGCGTGTTGTCGTGGTTGGATCGCCGCTGGCGCGAACGCCTGCGTGATATCGCCGGACATCACCTCCGGCGCCGGTCCGTCCCGGCCTTCGGATTCCAGGTAGCACGCGCTCGCCTGATGCGGGCGCGGCCAAAACATCGGCGGCGCGGCCTGCCGGCAGACCGGCATCGCGTGTGGGCAGCGGGGCGCGAAGAGGCAGCGGTCGCGCCCCAGGCCCTCATGCTCGGTTTCCTCATCGGCCTCGATCATGTCCTGCCCCCACCGGTGATCCGGATCGGGCAGCGGAATCGACGAGACAAGCAGCTGCGTGTAGGGGTGCCGGCTCTCCTTGATGGTGGGCTCGACCGCGCCCGTCTCCACGACGCGCCCCTGGTACATGACGAGAATGTTGTCGCTCACCTGGTAGGCCGTGGTGAGGTCGTGCGTGATGTAGAGAAACGAGATGCCGTATTCGAGATTGAGGTTGCGCAACGTCTCCAAAATCGTCGCCCGCAGCGAGGCGTCGACCATCGACACCGGCTCGTCGGCGACAATCAGCTTCGGTCGCAGCAGCAGCGCCCGCGCTACCGTGATCCGCTGGCGCTGACCGCCCGAAAGCTGGTGCGGGTAGCGCCCCAGCGTCTCCTCGGGCCGCAGCCCAACCTGCGCGAGCGCCTCGTCGATCAACCGCCGCGCCTCCTTGCGCGACGACGCCAGCTTGAACTTGCGGATCGGCACGGTCAGCAGGTGATCGACCTTGTAGAAGGGGTTGTAGACCTCGAACGGGTCCTGGAAAATCGCCTGCACCTCGCGTCGGAAGCGATGCTGCACCGCCGACCCAGCCGTCGCCAGGTCGGTGCCCCGATAGAGCACCTGTCCCCGCGTTGGCTCCTGGAACCCGAGCAGCAGCCGCGCCAGCGTGGTCTTGCCGCTGCCGCTCTCGCCCACCACCGAGGAAAACGACGCGACATCGGCATCGATCGTGTACGACAGGTTGTCGAGCGCCACCGTCCCGCCCCGCTCCGGATCGCCGAAGATCTGCGTGACGTTGCGCATCTCCAGTAGCGGCTCGCTCATGCCACCACCTCCCGCCGAATCGGCTCCGGATGCAGATGGCACGCCGCCCAATGCTCCGGCTCGACCTCGATCAGCGGCGGCACCCGCTGCGTGCAGATATCCATCCGTGACGGGCACCGCGGCGCGAACAGGCAGCCCTCCGGCGGGCTGAGCAGCGACGGCGGCAACCCCGGCACGCCCTGGAACACGCCGCGCCGCTCCAGCGTCGGCAGGCTCTCGATCAACAACCGCGTGTAGGGATGCAACGGGTTGGCGAAGATATCCCGGATCGGCCCGACCTCCACCAGCTTGCCGGCGTACATCACGCCCAGCCGGTCGGCAAACTGCGCCAGCAGCCCCATGTCGTGCCCGACCAGGATCACCGACGCGCCGACGCGCTCCTGCACCGTCGCCAGCGTCTGCATCACCCGCCGCTGCACGACGACGTCGAGCGCGCTGGTCGGCTCATCGGCGATGATCACGCGCGGCGAGAGGCAGATCGACAGGGCAATACACACCCGCTGCTTCATGCCGCCGCTCAGCTCGTGTGGGTAGAGCCGCGCCACCGAGGGCTTCAGCCCAACCATCCGCAGCAGCTCCTCCATGCGCGCCTCGATCTCGCGGTCGCGCATCGCCCGGTCGTGCGCCTGGATGCTGTCGCGAAAATGATCGGCGATCCGGCGCACCGGGTTGAGCGAGTTCATCGATCCCTGCGGAATCAACGAGATGTCGGACAGGCGCCGGCGTCGCATCGCCTCCGGCGACAGCGAGGTGAGCTCCACCCGCTCGTCGTCGGCGTGCAGCGTGATCGAGCCACCGGCGATACGACCCGGCTCCTGCACCAGCCGCATCACGCCGAGGATCGTGGTCGACTTGCCGCTGCCGCTCTCGCCGACCAGCCCGAA
>JAEVYR010000527.1 GCA_023392645.1 Chloroflexota bacterium
GCGCCAGGCCCTCTCGCAGGGGTCGGCGCTCGCCTCGCTGGCGGCGCGGGCGCTGCCGATGATCGTGCTGGTCACCCTCTTCGCGTTCCTGTCGGAGGGTCTGTGGCGCGTCAGCGGCGCGCTCTCGCGCAACGAGCTGTGGCTGGTCGTCACGATCCTGCTCGGCATCGCCGCGCTCTTCATCTGGACCGTCATCCAGGGCGAGATGCGCCAGTTGATGGAGCATCCCCGCTGCCCGCCCGAGGAGATCGCCGCGTATGGCTTTCCCATTGCCCCAGCCGGCTCCCTAGCGACCGAGCGGCCGGTCCGGCTGACGAAGCGGGAGCGGGCCAACGCGCTCGTCATCCTGTTCATCGCGCTGGGCATCCAGATCGGGGCGCTCGTCGCCCTCGTCTTCGCCTTCTTCTGCGTGTTCGGCGCGATCACGGTGCCGGCGTCGGTGGTGGAGGTCTGGACCGGTCACGCCCCGGTGGCGGGACGCCTGCTGGGGCTGCGGCTGCCGGTGCAGCACGAGCTGATCCAGACGTCGCTCTTCCTCGCGGCGTTCTCGGCGGTCAGCTTCGCGGCGTCGAGCGTGTCCGACCCCATGTACCGGCAGAGTTTCTTCGAGCCGATCCTGCGCGACATGCGCATCACGCTCGCCGCCCGAAACCTCTACCGCGCCTCCTCGGCGCACGACGAGGCGGATACGGCAGAGGCGCCCGCCGCGACGGGAGACCCGGACCTACGCTCCGGGTGAGCGTCACCCTCCCGGCACTACCGCGGTGACCAGGGTGATCGAACGGATGCCTGGGCCGCGGATGCGGCCGGCATCACCGCCTCAGACCAGCTCGCCGGCCTCGAACTGCTGCCTCGCCTCTTCCGCGAACCCGTCGCACGAGCTCCGCGGCGTCACCCACAGGTTGTACTGCGCGTGCGCGGGCAGCCCGCACGGCAGCACCATATCCTCCGGCGCCCGGTGACTCGCCCGGATCTCCGCCAATCGCATCTTCTGATCGTCCTGGCCCGCGCCGAAATGCGCGCACAACCCGCACTGTCCCTTCTGGATCTCGATCATCGCTGCGATCCTCCTCATGTCAGCGCATCGGCCTCTCGCTCCCATCGTCGCACGACCTATTCCACGAGCGCGCACCTGATACACTCGCCCGAGACCGCGACCCGACGCCACGGCGCACGATTCCAAAGGCAGCCCATGAAGACGCTCAGGCGCACCGAACGACGCCCGACCACCGATGTGCCGGCCGCGGAACGCACCTTCGCCCCAACCCCGATCTACATCACCCCCCGGGTCCGGCTCATTCTCATCATCGCCACCTTCGTCATCGTCTACCTGCTCGTCACCGCCGCTCCCAGCATTCCCCGCCTGATCATGCTCGGCGCCACGCTCGCGCTGATCCTCTCGTTCCCGGTGCGCATGCTCAACCGCTGGGTGCCGCGCGGGCTCGCCATCGCAGTCGCCATCGGCACGACGCTGATGCTCGTGATCCTGCTGCTGCTCCTGATCGTCCCGTTCACCATTTCCGAGGTCAGCGACTTCATCCAGGCGCTGCCGGAGCTGGCCGAGGACGCCCAGGCGCTCACCCGCGACGCGATCACCGAGATGAACCAGCGCGGCTGGATTCGCCAGGATCCGGAGGAGACCTACGACACCATCGAGGCGACCGTTCTTGACCGCGGCCAGGCCCTGCTGGAAACGGCGCTCGGCACGGCGTTGAACACCCTCACGCAGTCGATCAACGTGCTGATTTCGGCCTTCGCCGTCTTTTTCATCGCGACCTACCTGCTGATCGACATGCCGCGATTCCGCACGGTCTTCATCAACGCGTTTTCCCAGCGATACCATCACGACGCCGAGCACCTCTGGCGCATGCTCGGCGAGTCGCTGGCGCGCTATCTCGGCGGGTTGCTGGTCTCGATCACGCTCCAGGGCATCATGGCGGGCGTCGGATTGTCGCTGATCGGCGTGCCCTACGCGGTGATTCTCGGCATCTGGATGTCGCTGACCGCCGTGCTGCCCTACATCGGCGCCTTCCTCGGCGCGATCCCCGCGATCGCGCTGGCCTTCACGCTGTCGTGGCAACACGCGCTGGTGACGGCCCTGCTCTACATCCTCATCAACCAGATCGAAGCCAACTTCATCACCCCGCGCATCCAGGGCAACGCCGTCCGGGTCCATCCGTTGCTGATCTTCATCGCGGTGCTGCTGGGCTCGGAGCTGGGCGGCGCGTTCGGCGCGATTATCGCCGTGCCGACGCTGGCGGTGACGCGCGTGCTGGCGGAATTCTTCTGGAAGCGGCTGCGCGTGCGCGGCTCGCACGAGACCTTCCTCGCCGCGATCGGCGGCGACCCGCGAGCCGAGACTCCGCCCGTCCTCAACATCACCGATCCGGACCACGAGCTCATCACCGAGCCCCGCCCCGATCCGGAACACCCGCCGACATGATTCCGCGGCGCCGGCCTGGCCCGATGCCACCGGCGAACGCGACGCCAACCCGCAGGCCCAGGTGCCCGATCGTTGTCCACATCTCGATCGCGGGGTGAGGCCGTGCCCACCGGGCGCGCAGGTGCGGACCTCAGCCGTGGCGGCGAGGCGGGTCTGCGCATCGGCGACAGCAAGTTCGGAGAAGCGTGTTTCCGGGGCCGCGGCCAGGATACAGGGCATTGGGACACGTTCGGATTCAGGACCGTGCGACGAAAGGACAACGCCAGCATGACGACAGAACTCGGCTCGACCGCGCTTCCGCCAATCGTTTCGCGAGACGAGTGGCAGGCCGCGCGCGACGACCTGTTTGTGAAGGAGAAGGCCCACACCCGCGCCGGCGACGCGATCGCCGCCGCCCGGCGGCGCCTGCCGATGGTCGAGGTCGACGCCGCGATCCCGGTCGTCGGCGCGCGCGGCGAGGTTCCTCTGATCGACGTCTTTGAGGGCCGCCGGCAGCTCATCGCGCCGTACATGATGTGGTACGACGGTGCGAGCGCCGCCCACCAGTGCGAAGGCTGCACCATGAGCATCAGCAACGTGCGCGAGCTGGGATACCTGCATTCGCGAGACGTCACCTTCGCGGTGCTGTGCGAGGGACCGTTCGACGAGAGCAACCGGTACCGGGAATTCATGGAGTGGGAGATGCCCTGGTATGCGGTGCCGCCCACCTCGGCCGATGCGCTCATCGCCGGCCGGCATTTCGGGATGTGGACCTGCTACCTGCGCGACGGCGACCGCGTTTTCGAAACGTACTGGACCACCGGCCGGGGCTGCGAGGTGATGGGCAGCTCCTACGCGATGCTCGACATGACCGTCTACGGTCGCCAGGAAGCCTGGGAGGACTCCCCGGCGGGCTGGTCGCAAGGGTTCTTCAACACCGTCTCCGCGCAAATGCGCACCGACGACGCGGGCCGCGCGGTGACCCGGCCCGACGGGCGCCCTGTCTCGCAGTGGTCGCGGATCGCCAGGGGCCGCGCCGACGACCTCGGCACCGACGGCGTCCCCCCGGAAGCCTCCTGCCACTGATCCGACGACTCCAACGCCAATTCGTAGACCCGGGCCTAGGTGCCCGGGTGGTCTCCCCGGCACCACGGTTCGATACCCGCAACCCCCGGTGGGCCCGAGCCTCCGTGCCCGGGCGCGCGACAGCCACCACGTCGCGATCGGGAATCTAACACTCGCCGCCAGCACGTAGACCCGGAATTGATTTCCGGGTATCAATCACGGGAACCGATGCGCGATCCCCGCCACCTTTGCACGCGGCGGCTCGGTATGACTCGTTCGTCGGTACCAGGGATCAAACGTCGCCGCATTCGACGCACCCGCCCACCGCGGGGCGGGTCTACGTGCTGGCGTCCAGTTCGCCGGCATTTCGACCCGCGTCGGCATCCGGTCCGTCGTCATCGCGTGCGTCGCTCGGTGCCGCCGTGCGGGGCACGGCAAGGCGCGAGAGGACCGGCAGGTGGTCGGAGCCGGTGTCGCCGCCGACCCACGTCGCCAGCGAGCGGATGTCGGGCGTGTGCCAGATGTAATCCAGCCGGAACAGCGCCGGCGTCTTCATCCGCATCCTCCGACCCGCCACAAGCGGTCCGCGCTCCAGCCGCACCGGAAACGTCCGCTCCGGCCCCTCGCCCGACTCCGCGAACGCGTCCAGCAGCCCCCGCTCGCGCAGCCGCCCGTAGATGCTCGTGTCGGGGCGGACGTTGAAATCGCCCAACAGCACCGCCGGCGATGCCTCCAGCGCCAGGTCGGCGAGCCGCAGCAGTTGCCGTTGCAGCGCGAAGGGGATGTTGAGCGACCGGCCCTTCAGCTTCGGCGGCCGGGGGTGCGCGACCAGCAGCGTCAGGTCCTCGCCCTCGACGTCGATCTCGACCAGGGCGTCGGGCCGGCCGCTGGCGATCTCCAGCACGGTCTCGCCGCGAAGCGGGAAACGGCTGAACACGCCGCGCCCCTCGTAGCTGTCGCCGAACGTGAACCGGTACGGCCAGGTGTCCTCGAGCGCGCCCGCGAGCGCGTCGGCCTGCCGCCGGTTCAGCTCCTCCAGCGCCACGATATCCGGCGCCATCTCGCGAATCGCGGCGACCAGCTGGTCGTCCGGCGCCATGTCATTGCCGACGTTCATCGTCGCCACGCTCACCACCACCGGCAGCAACAGCGACGTCTCCTCCTGGTCCATCAATGTCCCCAACGCCGGCCGGCCCCGGGCCGACCCAGCGCTTCAGGCGGCGATAGAGCTCCTCCGCCCCGACCACCGGCTCTTCTCCAAGCGTCAGCTCGGGCGGGTAGAGCAGGAACGGCCGCGTCTGGTACCCGCCGAGACCACCGTGCGAGCCGACCAGCTCCTCGAATGCCGGGGTCTCCCCAGTCACCGGATTATACGCACTGTGCACGAGCAGGTCCGGAACATCCGCGAAGCCGTCGGTGCGCCGGACGTGATCCAGCGCCCGCGGCCCGTAGCTCGCCAGCGGATCCTCGCCGACCACCTGTCCCGTCTCGACCACCACCAGCCCCTTCGGCCCGAGCACGACGCTGCCGCGCGCGGCCGACCGCACCAGCAGCCAGCCGATGCCCGCATGCTCCAGCAGCGTCGACACCAGGTGCGGGTGCAGCCCCTCGATCTCCTCCAGCGTCAGGCGCCGGCCCCATCCGGTGAAGTAGACCAGCCCCAGCGAGCCCGACGCCAGCACCAGCACCTGCCCGTCGTCGTAGACCGGCGGCGGGGGCGGCGGCAACCGCTTGCCCCGCAGTCGCCGCGACCACCCCGAGCGCGGTCCGAGCTGCACCTCGCCGTCGCGCAGCCGCCGCCGCAGCGACCGCGACACCAGCGACTCCGGCCGTCCCTCCGACAGCAGGTCGGTCAGCAACGCGCTCACCGTGTGCCAGCCCTCGTCGGTCTCGAAATCGCCGGAAACGGCAAGCCGGTCGCTCGGCTCCCGCGCGATCGCCTCCTCGACGACATCGCGCAGCGAGACGCCCCAGCACTGCTTGAAGGTCGCGCCCTGGCTTTGGCCGTGATCCGACAGCACCACGAACCGATAGGGGCGAGGCGCGCTCTCGGCGGCCAGCTCGAGCCGGTGGATGTCGCGGTCAAGATCGCGCAGCACCCGCAGCGCGTCGTGCCGCGCGATCCCGGAGTGGTGCGCGACCTCGTCGTAGGCGACCCACATCCCGTAGATCGGCGAGACGCCCCGCGCGAGATCGCTGGCCACGGCGAAGGTGGTCAGCTCGCGCAGCACGCTCGTCGTCGCCGCCCGCAGGAGCGGGTAGATGCCGAAGCGCGGCACGCGCGGCCGCTGGTTCGTGAGCAGTTGCCAGGTCGCCGCCGCGATCTCGCGAGCAACATCGGCGACGAAGAGCGCCAGCGTGCGGGCGACGTTGTAGGGGTTCGTGTAAAAGAGCGCGTAGTGCCGCGAGAGCGACGTGCGCGCCGCGCGGACGGTCGAGAACGTCAGGAACGAGTCCGGCGCGTCGCCGGAAACGAGGTTGCCTCGACTGGCGCCCGTGCCGGCGAGCAGGCCAACGCCCCGGGAGTGGCGCGCCTCGATCCACTCGCTGTCGCGGGCGGTGTTGGAGACGATCACCCGCCGCAGCTTGCGGTCGTACCAGCGAAACGCCGGGATGTTGGCGTTGGACCCGAGCAGGATGCCCGCCTGGCTCGCCGATGTCTGCGACGAGAGGTCCGGCTCCCACTCGGTCAGCACATGCGACTCGTTCGCCAGCCAGCGCTCCAGCGTCGGCGCGTACCCCTTCGCGATCGCCTCGCGCAGCACCGGCTCCGACAACCCGTCAATCTCGAGAAACACGAGCCCCGGCCGGTCGGTGACGATCTGCCCCTCGCGGCGGATGCGGGCGCGCATCGGCTCCAGCGCGTAGCGGCGCCAGGCGCCGTCGTCGCTGAGCGCCAGCAGCGACCCGAGCAACGTCGAGAGGCCGGCCAACGCCATCGCCAGCAGCAGCGCGGCGCCCCAGCCATGGATATCCCACCCCGGCAGGGCGGCGTCGAGCGCCAGCACCGCGCCGGCGTTGAGCCCGAACGATACGATCGGGAAGAGCGCCGGGCGCAGGCGCACCGCGACCCGGATCAGCGCCGGCATCACGAAGGCATTGATCGCCGCCAGCGCCACGATGCCGATGAAGGCGTCGCGGTAGTTCTGGATCGCGATCGTCTCGAACCACCCCGCCGCGATCACCAGCAGCAGCGCTTCCAGCGCCCAGACGACGACGTGCTGGATCAGCGAGATGGTGGTGCGGGTGAGCGCGTGGTGCATGGGCGACTACCCGACGCGCGGCTCCGGTCGCGCGCCCCGGACTTCCTCCTCGAGGTCGCGAATGATGCCACGCAGCTTCCAGCCGATCGCGATGAGCAGGATCCCGAACACGACCAGCCACGCGCCGGTCAACAACCCGAGCACGGTCGCGCCAGCGCGGGGGAAGACGATGAAGGCGAGCCCGACGACGGCGGTAGCGCCACCGGTGGCGATCACCAGCCACTCGTTGGCCAGCTCCTCGCGCAGGCGGATCGCCTGGTAGACCAGCGCCAGGCCGTAGGTGAGGAAGCTGGCGCCGATGAAGATCATCAGCCCGAGCGCGCCGATGCCCGGCCAGGCGAGGATCGCGACCCCGGCGATCACGGCGAGGATGCCGAGCAGCGCGTCGGTCCACCACTCGGGCTGGTGGCCGCGCCCGAGGAATCCGACCCAAATCTCGATCAGGCCGTCGAGCAGGAGGAAGACGCCCATGATCGTGACGATCACGAACACGGTGATGTCGGGCCAGACGAGGGCGAACAGGCCGAGGATGATCGCGAACAGCCCCCGCAGGATCAGCACCCACCAGCTTCGCAGGAAAATATCGAGCATTGCGCGTACCGGCTCCGGAATCGAATCGAGTCTCTCAGGTCGCTAGCGTACCAGACCTGCCGTCCGGGAACGGCGATCTGCGTGATCCTCGCGGGAGCAAGCGGCGATGCCACGATGATCGTCAACCGGTCAGCCGCCGGCTTCGGGGTGATCCTCGTCATCGTCGTGCGTGTCCACCTGGACCGGCCACGGCGCGACGCCGCTCGCGATGATCTCCAGCCACTGCCGATCGTGCATCGGGATGGGGCCGGTCAGGGTCTTGTCGTGCCGGCGGCGAACATGCCAGGCGATGGCGTCCATCAGCGTCTGCTCCGGCCAGGAACCGGCCGAGTACATGGCGAGATGCATCGAGACCATGGTGTAGAGCGTCTCGTCACCCTCGTCCGGCGTCGTTACATCGCCCGAGTAGAAGATCGCCCGGAGCTCGAAGAGCGGGATCTCGCCCCCGAGGTAGCGCTCTAGGAGGGGCTGAACGAGGGTCGCTTGTGTCATCACCGAGCCTTCCATTACAGAAATACCGCGGACTGTCCGTACATTCAAAGGCAGCGTATCGTGACACGGACAGAACTTCAACTGGACGCGGCAGCAGGGGTCCGATCACGGAGCGATGCGCCAGCCAGATTCGGCATCACAGCGCCGCGAGGCCGGTCACGACCGACACGCTCCCCGTCACCAGCAGCAGCGCCAGCGTCGCCCGGCGAAACGCCACCGGCGATACCAGCGGCACCAGCCGGATCCCGACCAGCCGCCCCACCAACGCCACCGGCGCCAGCGCCAGCGCCACCAGCAGGTCGTCGCCGCCGATTGCCCCCTGGCTGACCAGCGCCGGCAGCCCGACGAGATCCGTCAGCACGAAAAACGTCACCGCCGTCGCCCGGAACGTCAGCTTGTCCACGCCCGTCACCGTGAAAAACAGCACCAGCGGCGGGCCGGACATCCCCGTCGAGGTCGACCCGACGCCGCTCAGCAGGCCCACCGCCGGCGCCATCCACGGTCGCTCGCGCAGCGCCACCGGTTGCCATGTCAGCAGCAACGCCGCCAGCATGAAGACCACCACGCCGGCGATCGTCTTGATCGCGGCGGGATCGAGCGCTTCCAGCAGCCACCCTCCCACGAGCAGGCCCGCCATCGCCGGCGGCACGATCCGAACGATCCGCCGCCACGAGATGTCGCGCCAGGCGTGGACGACGATGATCCAGGTCGAGCTGAGCGTCAGGACCTTCATGATCGCGATCACGGTCGCCGGGTCGTAGATCAGCAGCAGTGGAGGGATCGCGACGATGCCCAGCCCGAACCCGGCCAGCCCCGACACGATCGCCGCGGCGGCGATGAACACGCCGGCGAGCAGGAAAGCGGCGTCGATCATCGGCCCAGCCCGCCCAGTCCGGTGACGATGCTCGTCAGGGCGATCAGGAACAGCAGCGCGATAACCAGCGCCCGGAACCGCTCTGCCGACACCCGCCGCGCCAGCCACAGCCCGCCCAGCCGGCCCGCGATCGCCGCCGGGAGGAAGATCGCGGTGAACAGCACGTCGTCGATCGAGATCGCCCCCTGCAGCAACAGCGTCGGCAGCCCGACCAGCTCGACGACGAGGAAGAGCGACAGCGTGGTCGCCCGGAAGACATCCTTCGGGAACCGCCGGCCGGTGAAGTAGACGACCACCGCCGGCGCCAGCAGCCCGGTCGCATTGCCCATCACGCCCGTGAGGAAGCCGACCAGCGAGGTCGCCCAGACCGTGTCACGCGCGATCATGATCGGCCGCACCACCAGCGTGACCGCCGAGATGAGCACCAGCACGCCGACGAAGAGCTGAATCGCCGCCGGGCTGGCGCTGGCGAGGATGTACCCGCCCAGCACCAGCCCCACCAGCGCGGCCGGCACGATCCGCAGGAT
>JAEVYR010000567.1 GCA_023392645.1 Chloroflexota bacterium
CCACGAGCTTGCCCCGTCCAACACCGCCGCCTCGACGATCTCGCGCGGGACGTCGGAAAATGCTTCGCGCATCAGCAATGTCCCAAACGACATGCTCATCGCGATCTGCGGCAGGATCAGCGCCCAGAGGCTGTCCAGCAGCCCGATCTCGTTCATCATGTAGAAGAGCGGGATCACCAGCGCCTGCAACGGCACCACCAGCCCCAGCAGCAGGTAGACGTAGGTGAACGTCTTGCCCCGGAACCGGTACCGGGCGAACGCGTAGCCGGCCATGCAGGAAAAGACGATCGACGGGATCACCACGCCGATCACGACGACGATGCTGTTGATGAAGAACTGGTCGAAATTGCCGTCCACCCACGCGCGCCGGTAGTTATCCCATTGCGGGTCCTCCGGCAGGGCGAAGACGCCGTTAACCAGCTCGATCTTGGTCTTCAGCGACGCCAGGATCGTGATCAGGAACGGGATGACCGCGACGACCACCCCGAGCGAGAGCAGGATATAGACCGGCAGGCGCTTAATCATCGGCATCCCTGAACAACCTGAGCACGAGCAGCGACAGCACGAGCGTGAGGATGGCCAGCAGCACCGCGATCGCCGTGCCGTACCCGACCTCCTTCGCGCCGAAGGCCGAGTTGATCATGTAGATCGCCATCACCTGCGTCTCGGTGCCAGGACCTCCATCCGTGGTCGCCTTGATCACATCGAACGCCCGCAGCGCGTTGATGAGGTTGACCGAGAACACCACGGCCATCTCGCGCCGCAGGCCCGGCAGGGTGACCACGCGCAGCTCCTGCCAGAAGCCGGCGCCGTCGAGCCGCGCCGCCTCGTAGAGATCGGTCGGGATTTTCTGGATGCCCGCGACGAACAGGACGTAGCAAAAGCCGTAGGCCGCCCACGCGCCGATGAGCCCGACCGTCGGCAGGGCCCAGGTGAAATCGCCGAGCCAGCTCGGTGGCGACTCGACGCCAAGGGTCTTGAGTGTCGAGTTGACCGGTCCGAACACCGGGTTGAGGATCCAGCGCCAGACGACGCCGATCAACACGCCGGGCATGATGTAGGGCAGGAACAGCCCGGCCTGGAAGAGCTTCGCGCCGCGCAGCTTGAGTTGATGGACGAGTACAGCGGGCATCAGGCCGAGGACGGCAGGCAGCAGTACGAAATAGGGGATCAGGACGATGTTGTGCCAGAGCGAGCTCCAGAACGAGGAGCTGGTGAACGCTTCGATGTAGTTCTGCAGGCCGATGAAGTCGGCGTTGCGCAGCGCCACCCCATCCCAGTCGGTCATGCTCAGCATCACCGTGCCGGCGACCGGGATGGCCATGAACGCGGTAAAGACGATGAGCGCCGGGAGCAGGTAGAGATATGGCTCGGCGCGGCTCAGCGCGGACCGACCCGCCGCGGCCGGCGCGACCGCGGTTCGATCGCCTATGGCGTCCGTTTGCGTCGCCTGCTCCACTGCGGTCTCTCCCGGATCGGCGGGACCGGAGTGGATATGCACCCTCCCCGGTCAGTCGCGTGGCGCCGGCAAACGCGGCCCGCCCTACTCGAACGACGCCGCGTAGAACTCCTGGAGATTCGCGGCGAACTCGTCAGGCGTGACCTGCATCGCCATCAGCTTCTGCAGCTCGGCGGTGAAGACGTCGTAGAATCCCGGCGCCGCCCAGTCGAGGTAATGCCCGAGCGAGTCGTTCGCCAGCGAGGTGTTCCACGAGGTGTAGAGGTCGCCGGTCACCGTCCCTTCCGGGATCTGGTCGTCGGCGATCACGGCCGCCGGCAGCAGGCCGGCATCGACGAACGCCGCGAACGACTCATCCGACACCAGCGTGTTGATGAGCCCGGCGGCGAGATCCGGATCCTCGGCGTTGGTGGTGATGGCGTGCGGGATGCCGACGCCGCCGACGTGCAGCACGGTGCCGCCCTCTTCCAGCGGCGGCATCAGGAAGAACCCGGCTTCGTCGGCCAGATTCTGGCTGCCGGTGCCGTTCTGCCAGCTCCCCTGGAGCAGGACCGCGCCGGCGCCCGACTCGAACAGCGTCGCGGCGTCGTCGGCGCCAATGCCGTCGAAGCCGTCCATCACGAACCCGCGCGTCACCCAGTCCTGCAGCTTGGCGGCGGCGTCGATGATCGACTGATCCTCGAACGACTGCTCGCCGGTGCGGTAGACGATGCCGTCGAGGAACTCTCGGGTGGCCATCGTGCCGTGGATGTCGCCGAAGAGGTGGATCGCCGGCCACTTGTCGAGGTTGCCGAAGACGAGCGCGGTCTGGCCCGCATCGAGGAACGCCTGGAAGGCATCCTCCAGCCCGGCCACCGTCGTCGGGATTTCGACGCCCGCGTCCTCGAAGATCGTCTTGTTGTAGAACAGCCCGACGATCTCGGCCTCGATCGAGACGCCCCACAGCTGGCCGGTGCCGAACTCGGTTCCGTCGGCGCTGTACATGTTGCGAGCCAGCAGGCCCTCCGGCAGGCCCTCGGCCCAACCGTATTCCTCGACGTACCCGGTGATATCGACGAGCTGACCGGCACGAACCATCGGGCCCATCAGCGACTCGCCGTTGTTGACCTGCGCGACGTCCGGCCCCTGGTTGCTCTCGACCACGCGGGGAATCGTGTCCTGCAACTCTTCGAGCGTCCAGCCGCGGTGTTCGACCTCGACGTCGTTCTCATCGGAAAACTGGGCGGCGAGATCGTCCACGATCCCCTTGCGCGGATCGGCATTGAAGGTGTCCCAC
>JAEVYR010000433.1 GCA_023392645.1 Chloroflexota bacterium
GCGAAGAGGAAGGCGAACCCCTCCTTCGCCGCGCGCAGCCCGCGCGATGTGATCACCAGCGGCTCGGCTCGCACCCGCATCAGGATCGCCGCGGCGATCACCGCGACGAACGAGAGCGCGTTCCAGAGATAGGCGGCGCCGACACCCCACGACGCGATCACGACGCCGCCGAGCGCTGGCCCGATGATGCCGGCGGTCTGCATCGAGAGGTTGGCGATGGTGGTGGCGCCGGCGATCTCGCGCCGCTCGACGAGCGTCGGGATGAGCGCCTGGCGCGCCGGGCCGGCGAGCGAGTTGAACATCGACGAGACGAAGGTGACGAGGAAGAGCAGCCAGAGACTGGCGTAGTCGGCGTAGGTGGCGACGGCCAGCGCGCCGGAGGTCGCGAAGAGCCCGACGTGCGCCCAGATCAGCACCTTGCGACGGTCCTGCTGATCGGCGACGACGCCGCCGACGATACCGAAGATCGCCACGGGCACGAACCGAAAGAGCGCCAGCAGGCCGAGCTGAAACGGATCCTCGGTGAGGAGATAAACCTGCCAGATGATCGCCACGCGCTGCATCTGGGTGCCGAGCATGGCGATCGAATCGGCGGCCCACAGCAGCCGGAAATCCCGGTGCCGCAGAGTCTGGAAAGCGAGATTGCGAGAACTGCTCAACGGGACTCCCGCGCATGCCACTGCACCCACGCCGGCCAGTAGCCGAGGCTCGTGGCAAGCGCGGCGGAGGGAACATTGGAAATGACGTGGCAATAATACGGGACCCTGCCCTCGGCGAGAACCGCCTCCGTCAGTCGCCCCACGACCGCGCGGCCCACGCCGCGCCCGCGCCACGAGGGAAGCACATCGACCCCGACCTGGCACAGCCAGGCATTCTCATCGCTCGCCGCGGCGCAGGCGACGACGTCGGCGTCCACCCGAGCGATGACGGCCAATCGATCCGGAAGCACGGGGTTACGCTCCCGTGGCAGCGCGTGCCGGAACACCTCGTTTGGGCGCAACGGGTCGATGGCGTCCCCCCGCACGACCTCGATGGTCACGCCCGATGGCACGGTGTGTGGCCGCAGGGTTTCGATGGAGCAGGCGTAGCTCGGGAGCGGGCCCTTGAGCACGGAGCCGGCGTCGGAAAGGCGCTCGGCAATGGCGCCAAGATTGACGGCATCGAGAAACCGGTCGCGGTCGAGCTCGCTGGCTCGCGCTCGGGTCCACTCCAGCCACTCGCGATGGCAGGCCACAACAACGCCATGCCCCATGGAGACGATCACGAAGGGCGTCGCGGGCTCCTCGAAGCGCCGGCGGCCGGGCATTTCGCGCCACTCGACCACAGTGATCCCGCCGGACTCGAAGGCGGCGGGATCGCAGCCGGCGTCGGCCACCAGCGTCGCGAGGATGGCCTCCCGAGCGATCTTCCGGTCGATCTCGCGCATCCCGCCCCGCTCCCAATCCATACCCGCGCCACCACAAATGCGGCGAGACACGATAGCACGAAGCGCAAGGTGGCCGACAGCCTGGCGAAGCATCGCCCCGCTTCGCGTGAAGGCGGTGGCTAGGCCGCGGTCGTGACGTCGCGCCTGACCTGTTCGGCGTCGGCCTGATCGACGTTGTCCTCCGGGCCGGCGGCTTTCGCCTTGAAGAGCACGGCGTTGACTTCGGCCCCGAGCAGCAGCGTCGCCGCCGAGATGAAGAAGTAGAACATCAGCGCGATGATGCCGCCGAGGCTGCCATAGGTGGCGTTGTAGTTGCCGAAGTTGGAGACATAGATCGAGAATCCAACGGTCGCGACCAGCCACGCCAGCACGGCGAAGACGGAACCCGGCGAGACGATTTTGAAGGGCTGGTCGACGTTCGGGAAAAAGTAGTAGATCAGCGCGACGGCGAGCATCATCAGCACGATCGCGACGGGGATGCGCAGCCAGCTCCAGAGGGTGACGAAGACCTCACCGAGGCCGGCCTGGTCGGCGAGCCACTGCATCGACTGCGGTCCGAGCAGCATCAGCGCCACAGCGGCGATGAGCATGGCCGCCAGCCCGATCGTGAAGAGGAGCGACATGGCGTACTTCTTCCAGAGCGTACGCTCCTCCTTGACGTCGTAGGCGACGTTGAGCGCGTGCATGGCCGAGCGGACGCCCGCCGATGCCGCCCACAGCGCGGCGACCAGTCCGAAGGAGAGCAGGCCGCCGCTGGCGCCGTCACGAATCTGGCTGATGATGGTTTCCACCTGCGAGTAGGCGTCCGCGGCGAGGGCCGTCTTCGCCTGATCAAGCAACCAGGTGAAGAACCGCTCGAGGTTGAACGCCTCCAGCAGGGTGAGCAGGAAGATGACGAAGGGGAACAGCGCGAGCAGGAACCGGTACGTCAGTGCCGCCGCGTAGGTGTTCATGTCGTCGTCCTGGAAGTCCTTGAAGGCGCGCTTGCCAACCTCCATCACGCTCATGTCGCCAAGACCCGGTATCCGCATCGATCGTCGCTCCGTCCCATCATCATGCGTATGTCGCGGTTACGGCAAGGCGCCGCCCGCGACTCTCTGCGGACGGAGTACGCACAAACTGTGCCGACTTCGCGAGACGGATCGGATCGCGCGGCTCCTGGCGGCAGGATGCGCGGCCGGGCACTACGTCACCGCAGGGCGTCGTAGAGCTCGCGGAGCGCCCAGCGGGGCATGAAGCCGTAGTTGTAGGTGTCGACGGCATCCGCGCCGGCGGATCGCCACGCTTCGACGCGCCGCGCGATCTGCCCCGGCGCGGTGGTGTCGGGCGGCAGGGCGCGGACCATGCCGATCACCTGCTTGCCGTGCCGCCGGGCCGTTCCGGCGCGGGCTCGCGCGTCCTCGTCGCTGGCGGCGTAGCCGGCGAGGATGCCGTCGCCGGTCGCGAGCAGATCCGGGTTCGCATCTCGGCCGTCCAGCGCGGCGAAGTGACGCAGCGCGGTGCCGGGGCTGGCCGCCGCGACGAGGTCGCGAATCTCCGCCGCCAGCGAGACGACCTGCTGGTCGAGCCAGCGCTGATACGCGACGAACTCGGCGTCCGCGAGCACAGTTTCGGCATCCGGGTGTAGCTGCTCGCCCGTCACGAGAGGAAAGCCCTCGTTCCAGGAGCGATCGAGCAGCTTGGCGACAGCATCGCGCACGGCGGCTGCGTCGATCCCCTCGGCACCGGCGGCGGCGATCTCGAACGGGCTGAACGACGTTCCCATCAACCGCTCCTGCACCGGATCGAGCGCGATGCCGCCGAACTCGTGGTGCCAGCCGTGGGTGTAGGTCATGTAGCCGGGCGATTCCAGCGCGAGCGCGACGACATCGTGCCGGGCGACGAGATCGCCGATCATCGCGAGGATGTACTCGCGGACATCGGTGTGAGCCGGGCTCAGGCTGTGAAGCACGGGATCGCCGAAGGCGGTGTGCGTGGTGGCGTCCGGGTATCGCGAGCCGAGCCAGGAATTGTGCATCAGCACGACCCACGCGACGTAGCCCACGCCGTGGCGGGAGGCCACGTCGGTGAGGCGGGTCACGGGGTCGGTGGTGTGGGTGACGAGGGAGTTGAGCCGCGGGCGGATGCGCCCGTAGCACGCGAGGTCGGGTCGAAAGTAGACCGAACCGTCCTCCGGGAAGAAGGTTCGGTGCCGCGGGTTGCGGGGCAGGAGGAATTTCCCGGCGTGGTAGGCGGTCGCGAGATTGATGTGGGTGAGGCCGTTGGCGGCCATCTCGCCGACGGCCCGATCGTACCCCTCGGCCTCGAGATCCCACGCGTAGGTGAACATGCCCGCCTTCATTAAGAAAGACGCGCTCCCTGCCGGATGCCGCGACGCGATCACGATGCCTTGTACCGCGGGTGCCAGTCGACACCCTGCCAGGTGATGAGCTTCGTGGGGCGGATGCGGAAGAGCCAGCGGGGTCGATCCATGGTCGGCTCGAGGTAGTCCGGACCGTGCTCGCCGAGATAGCGCCTGGACATCCGCCGGGCGATCTCGACCCACTGCCCGCCGGTGTTGGGCCGCTCCACAACCTCCGCGCGCCCCTGCGCGGCGATCTTTCGATATGGCGGCGCGGGCGTGTCGATCGTGAGCGCCACGCGGGGATCGTTGGCCATGTAGCGCGCCCAGGCGCTCTTCTCGCGCGGCACGACCCAGAACGCCTCTTCGTCCGGTTCCCATTCGACCCAGACGGGGACGACGTACGGCCAGCCGTCGCCGTCGAGCACGGCGAGCCGGCAGAGCACGCCTTCCTCAAGCAGCGCATCCATGTCGGCCCGCGCGATGGTGCCGATCGTTCCTCGCCAGTCCTCCGTCATGGGCGTCCCTCCCCGTCCGGTGATCGGTGCCGCGCCGAACTCATCGGCCGATGCGTGATGTGTCGTTCTGCGCGCACCGTAGCAACCAGCCGTCAAACGGTCAATAGGTTTGCCCTGGGTTTACATGAGACGCGTGGCGAGCGTCATTGCGGTGGAGATCGCGGCACAACCGGAGGAGGTTGCACGCTCCTCCCCTGCCAAGCCCGGTTGGTTGCACGAAGGTTGAAGCGGCGGCGGGGACCGCGACCGAGGAGCGGTCTGAGGTGAGATCCAGCGCGAGCTAGCACAGGGGCGGCTCGCGCTGGGTCACGTGCGCGGCGGCGGCTACCGCTCGCGGAGATACTGGGAGACGAGACCGTCGACGAGGAGCATCCGACCGCTGGTGTAGCCGGACTCCGGCAGGCAGAACCACAGCACCGCCGCGGCGATGTCGTCGCCGTTGCCGACCCGGCCCACCGGGATTTGCCGCTGGAAGGCCGCCATGTCCTCCTCGGTGAACTCGTAGGTGACGCCAGGCCGCTCGGCCATGTTGCCCGGCGAGACGCAGTTCACGGTGACGCCGTACTTCGCCAGCTCGATGCCCATGTTGCGGGTCATGGTCTCGACGCCGCCCTTGGCGAGGTTGTAGATCGCGCGGTCGGTGTGGGCGACGGTGACGCCGACGGTGCTGATGTTGACGATGCGCCCGCCCCGGCCATGCGCGATCATGTTGCGCGCCACGTGCTGGGCGAGGATGAATGGCGAGCGCAGGTTGACGTTGATCTGGTAGTCGAACTGCTCGTCGGTGTAGTCCCAAAAGTCGCCGAGGATGCTCATGCCGGCGTTGTTGACGAGGATGTCCAGCTCGCCGACGGCTTCGAGCGTCTGCTCGGCGAGCCGATGGGCGTCCTCGATCCGGGAGAGATCGGCCGGGAAGCCCCAGGCCTCGACGCCGATCTCGCGCATCGCGGCGACGGAGGCGTCGACATCGGCCTGCTCGCGGCCGGACACCACGATGTTGGCGCCCTCGCGGGCGAGCCAGTCGATCGTGGTGCGGCCGAGCCCGCGGGTGCTGCCGGTGACGAGGGCGGTGCGGCCCTTGAGACGCCCGTAGCCCCGACCCCAGCTCGAGCGGTCACGGTCATCGTCTCGGTAGCTGGGTCGCGGCGAATCGTTCGTGGTCACGGTGAAACGTTCCTTCCAAATGGCGAAAACAGCGAGAGATGCACAGGGCGGGCATCGCCGGGATGCCCGCCCGTGAATTGTGCCGGCGGCATTGTGCGCCGGTTCGCCCGCCGGCACAAGCCCGGCCATCATC
>JAEVYR010000225.1 GCA_023392645.1 Chloroflexota bacterium
CTCGTAGACCTCGCAATCGACCTCGGACGGGAACGTCTCGCCGGTGCAAAGGTGCTTGATCACGGTCAACCCGCCGCCCTCGATCGCGGGCACGTTGAACCAGTGGCAGGTGACGGCCTCGCTGGCGTGCAGCGTCAGGTCGAGCGTGTCGCCGGTCGAGAGCGGGTAGGGGCGTACCGCGCCGACGGCGGTGCCATGGCAATCGAGCACGAACGACGATGCCGTACCGGCGGGAACGGTCTCGGTGAGCGTGTAGCTGCCTGGGTCGAGCCCGCCGAATTGCACCATGCCGGCGCCGGCGTCCCCGGTAGTCGACGTCATGTCGGCGCTCATGCCCACGATCCGGAAGTCGACGCCGTCGGTCAGCTCCGGGCAGTCCGTCATGGGGTCCGCGCCGGCCGCGTGCAGGTCGTAGCCCGGCGCGCAGGTGTGTTTGACGACGGCGAGCGATGCGTCCTCCAGCGCGAAGTTGAACCAGTCGCATTCGACGTGGAACGGACGCGCGTCGCCCGGATTCGGGATCACGAAGCCGTTGGCCGATGCCATCAGCATGCCGTCGCAGACGACCCACGGGTCGCCGTATCCGGCGGGGATGTCCTCGATGATCTGCAGCTCGCCCTCCGCGCCGATCACGACGTCGGTCCAGGTGATGCCGCCGCCGCTGACCGCCGCCGGATGGCGGCCGTTGCCGTCGACGAGCTCGAACCCGATGCCGTCGCCACCCGGCGCGCAGGCATCGAGCAGCACGTCGGTTTCCGGGTTCACCCACGACGGGCAGGTGTACTTGTTGACCGTTACCGTGTTGCCAGGGTCATCCTCCGGGAAGTTGAAGAAGATGCATGACAGGTCGATTTCGGCATCGGCGCGATGCTGGACGATGAACGCGCCGGATTCCGGCCACGGCGCCACCGGCTCGTAGGCGCCCGGTCCATCGGCGGCCGTGTCGGCGCAGAAGACCAGCGGGTGCCCGTACCCAGCGGGTACGGTCTCTTCGATCGCGATCTCGCCGAAGGGCACGTCGGCGAACACGGCGGATTGCGGCACGCCGGGGCTCGCAGTCCGGGTCTGCTCGTACCCACCCGCCGTCGCGATGACGGTGAAGTCGACAGAGTCGATGTCTTCGCGACATTGCTCGCTCAGCAGGTAGTCGTCGTCGGATCGCTCGACGCCTGCGGGGCAGGCGTATTTGGACACATGGACGGTACCGCTCTCACGGTCATCGTCGCCATCTGGAAAGTTGAAGAACAGGCAGGTCAACGGCATCTCGGCGTCGGCCCGCAGCTCCACCTCGGCGGCGTTACCGCCGAGCACCGGTACCGGCTCGTAGTTGCCGGCGCCATCCGAGGGCGTGTCGGAACAGAAAACGCGCGGTTCGCCGTACCCGTCGGGCACGATCTCGGCGATCCAGATGGTGCCGAAGGCGAGTCCGCTCACCTCGCCGCTCTGGGGCACGCCCGGATCGAGGGTCAGCGGGATGTCGGCGCCGGCGGAATCGGATACCTCGAACGACACCGGCTCGACCGTCTCACGGCACTGTTCGCTAAGCGCGTAGTCATCGTCGGTGGGCGCCACGCCTTCCGGGCACGTGTATTTCGACACGTGCACCGTGCCGGTTGCATCGTCGTCGCCGGGTCCATCGCCGGTGGGCACGACGTACCACTGGCAGACATAGTCAAACCCGGTTTCGATGGTCAGCGTGTGAGAGCTGCTGGTGGCCAGCGGTGACGAGGGAGCTTCCGCGGGAACGCCAACCTTCGGGCAGGACCAGAGGAACACGCTTGAGGCGCCCGCCGGCACGGTCATGCTGATGGTGTAATCGCCCGGCGCAAGGCCGGAAAACGCGACGCCGCCGGGTGTGGCATCGCCGGTGGTGCCGGTGAAGGAGCCGGACGGCCCAGTGACGCCGAAGTCCACACCGTTCTCGTCAGTCGTACAGGCACTCGGTGAATCGGTGGCGAGGTCGAACCCCGCCGGGCAACCCGTCACCGTCAGCGCCAAGTTGCTGCCATCCGACGAGTCGCCGGTGTCATCTGCGCCAGTCGGCTCGCTGAAGAATGCGCAGTGCGCCTCGCTTCCGCCGACCAGGGGCCACGCCACGCTGCTGCCGGTGACCGGCTGGAGCGCGAACGAGCCGGGCGCGGCGGTGCCGAACTCGCGACAAAACACCACCTGGTTCTGGTACCCCGCCGGCACCGACTGCGAGATGGTGATTGTCGTGGCGGGGACATCGTTGAATGTGGCGGTCTGTCCCCATGACGTCGGGCTCGCGGCAAGCGTCTGCGCGTAGCCCGCGCCATCCGACACGGTGAACGACACCGGCGCGATCGACTCGAGGCAGTAGGTGGTGCTGAGATCGCTGTACGACAGCAGCTCCGGATCGGTGACTGCAGCGGAGCAGGTGTGCTGCTCGACCACGACGATACCGGTGCCCGCAAAGGTCGTGATCCGCCTATTCGCGGTCGCGGTGCCGTCTTGCGTTGGCTGGTCAGTCGCTTCCGCGGTCACCGTCTCGGTCGGGTCCCCCGTCTCTTCCTCTTCCATCGTGGCG
>JAEVYR010000236.1 GCA_023392645.1 Chloroflexota bacterium
GTCAACGCGAGCGTAGTTCGAGCGAAGGCCAGGCCTCGGGGACAAATCAAAACGACTCTCGCGTGCCGGCTTTGAACCTTCGAGCGCAAGAGACTTCTCCGCGGCGAGCCCGCCCCCCGAGAGGGCGAACTCGACCGGTCGTGCTGTGGCGGGCGTCACGCGTCCCAGTCGTCCTCGTCGTCGAGAACGATCACCCGGTGGATGAACGGGTTGTCGCCGGGTACCTGCGGTCCGCCGAACATCGCGATCTCGCTGGCGTCCTGCTCAGCCCACTCGACCATCCGGTCGACGAACGCTTCCACCTGCTGCTCCGCCTCATGGAACCGAAAACGGCCCAGCTCGTTCAGCAGCGCCGGTCCCGGATCGAACTCCCCGCCCGCGAAGGCGCGCGCGCGCAGCTGTGCCAGCCGCGCGTCATCGTCTGGCAGCCCGGCGATGTAGTTCGCCAGCTCGCGCAGTCCCTCGGCCGAACGCCGGCTACGCGCTGCCGCTTCGGGACCGAGCCCCATCATGTCCTGGAACTCGCGCTCGGCGCGCCACTCGGCGATCGCGTCGATGCGCCGCGCGATCGAGATTTGGGTGGTCGATTCCATGGCCTGCGTCGTCACTCCCTGCTGTCAGCCGCGTCGGACACCCCGACATTGTAGGCGCACACCCGATCCCCTATCATCAGCGCGACACCGTGCCGACCTCGGAGCACCACCCATCGTGACACATCGTTCGCCGCTTCTCGCCAGCTACCTCGCCCTCGGCGGGGCGATGCTCATCGTCGGCACCTCCGTCGTCGCCAGCAAGATCGTCGTCGAGACGATGCCCATCTACACCGCCTCGACGCTCCGCTTCCTGATCGCGGCGCTGATGTTGCTCGCCATCGCCGCGCGAACCGGCGGCATGCCGGCGCTTCGGCTCCGGGTCCACCTCATCCTCGCCGCGCAGGCGCTGGTCGGCCTGGTGATGTTCAACGTTCTCCTGTTGCTCGGGCTCGACCTGACGACGGCGATCGCCAGCGGCATCATCACCAGCATGACGCCGGCGGTGGTCGCGCTGCTGTCGATCCCGCTCGGCGACCGCCTCCAACCGGTCGGCTGGGTCGGCGTGACCCTCGCCGTCGCCGGGGTGGTGGTCGTCAACATCTTTGGCACCGACGCGGCGGCGAGCGCGACGCGGCCGCTGCTCGGCGCGACGCTCGTCTTCCTCGCCGGCGTCGGCGAGGCGCTGTATGCGGTGCTCGGCAAGGTCGCGACCGGATCGGTGAAGCCGGTGCCGATGGCGACACTGGTGACCGTCTACGGGTTCGTCCTCTTCCTGCCGCTCGCCGCGATCGACATTGGCGACTTCCACCCCGCCGACGTGCCGCTGAAGGGGTGGGTGGCGATCGCCTACCTCGCCGCGATCGTCACGGTGGTCGCCTTCGCCCTCTGGTTCCATGGCCTGCAGCATGTCTCCGCCAGCACGGCGGGAGCCTTCACCGGCATGATCCCGGTCGGGACGATCCTCGCGACGGCGATCTTCCTCGACGAGCCGGTGCGGTGGGTGCACGTCGCCGGGATGGCCGTCGTGATCGCCGGCATCGTGCTCGTCACGCGGGGCACGCGCTCGACCGAGCCTGTCGCCCTTCCCGGCGTCGCGGTAGCGGATGCCGAAGCGGCCTGACCCCGGACCCCGTTCAGGCAGCCCCGATGGCCAGGTCTTCGGGTCGGGAAACCGTTGGCCACCTGACGCGACGAGGGGCACCATCATCCGAAGGATGCGAACCCGTCAGTGTAGAGGTCCTGCATCATCAGCGCGGCGCGCTTGCCGGTCGCCGGGTATCGCCAGTCGTCGCTGTCCACCACCAGCGAGTCGAGCGACTTGCCGGCGCTCAGGTAGTTTTCGAGGTCGGCGACGATCGCACGAGCGTCATCGTCCGTCGCCTGCACGCGCTGGCGCGACCAGAGGATCAGCTCGACGAGTGGCCGCTCCAGCTTCGCCCGCGACCCGTTGAACTTCGGCAGCACCTTCATCAGCACGGCATGGTCGAAGGCCTCCTCCGGCGAGAAGAGGCCGTTCAATTCGGCGTTGTGGACGAACTGCATGATCTCGTCGAAGACGCGATACCCGAAATGCATCCGGTAGCGCTTGAGGCTGGTGTTGAGGTTGTCTAGATCGGCCCGTAACTGCCCGTGCCGCTCAACGACCGCGCGGATGTCGTCCTTGTCGATGCGCGGGTAGCGGTCTCCATTGCCGATGAACGCATCGAGCAGTGCCTGCCGCTCCTGGTCGCTCAGGTCGGTCTCGCCGTCGATCGGCTCGGGCGGGTAATCGCGAAAATCGACATCGGTCAGCTCGATCGTGAAGGCACGATCGAGCACCTTCGGGCTGAACGGGTGGGTCGTCTCGTCCATGTTGACGGTACCGACGATGTAGAGGTTCGGCGGCAGGTGCAGCCGCCTTGGCAGCTCGGATTCCTCCTCATGCACCGCGAGCGGGATGCCCTCGACCGTCCAGCCGTCGTCGTCACGACCCGACTCGATCACGCTCAGCACATCGGCGAAGTAGTACTCGACGTGGGCGAGGTTCATCTCGTCGAGGATCACGAAGAAGGCGTTGCGATTCCCGGCGCGGTAGTCGTCCTGTGCGGCGATGACGAAATCGAGAAAGTCGGTTCGGACGTATTCGCCCTTCAGCGGGTTTTGGTACCCGATCAGCGCCTTCCCGTCCCGCCAGTCGGGTCGCACCGGCAGGAAAAGATGATTGGAAGCGCAAGTAGGAGCCTCACCGTTCCATGCAGCGGCGCCGGTCAGTATGGCAATGTGCTCGATCTGGGTCCCATCGCCGGTGGGCGTTGCGCGCAGCAAGAAGCTCGGAACGTCGATTGCCTTGATGGCATCCCGGAGCGCTCCGTGCGGCGTAATGGACGTCCCGCGCGTTGGCGCCTCACGAGTCGCGATTCTGGCAGTTCCCTGCTCTCCTGCCACTGACATGTTTATGGTGTATCGGACGCCTTCTTTTGGCACTGGAAGCTCGTCCGCGATTACCTTCTGGAGATAGATGTACCCCTTCTCTTTCATGTACGGGGCGTACTTCAGCCGAAATGTGTGATCGCCCAAATGACCAGCGTTCTCGATGACGACATCGGGCAGCATGTCCGCGAACCGCTGAGCGATCTTGCTCTTGCCGGTGCCGCTGATGCCGCTCAGGATCACGAAGCCCTTGGTCTGCAGCGCGGTGTAGTACGAGGCGATTTGAGAATCGGTATAGGTGAGGTGTTCAACCTTGGACCCGCCCACAAGCATCTCAAGTGAGACGCTCGGCTCTCCACCGACTCCAGAATCCGCTGTGTTCAGGTCCGACTGATCGTCAACTTGACCACTCTCCATCGCAAAATAACCAGTCTGCTGATTGTCACCGAGGTAGGAAGGGCCTGGAAGGTCAGCATCAACGAAATTGGCAAGGTCTTCAACGAATCGCTGCTGGTGCTCAGAAGCCCGGGCGGTTCCGTTTCGGGTCATCTTAGCCAATGGCTCGATGACTCTATTTATCTCGGTCCGAAGC
>JAEVYR010000457.1 GCA_023392645.1 Chloroflexota bacterium
TGCCCGCCGCCGGTCCACGTCGCCTCCAGCACGGGCGGGTCGTGGCAGCCGCACTCCCAGCGTTGAACGGGGGGCGTGGTGCGGATCACGCGGGGCGGGGCGGGCGGTTGTGCATCCGATTCCGGCGTGTGCTGCATGGCGGTCATGGGCGATGTCCCTTCACCGGTGGTACGGTTAGCCGCGGAACGGTGCGGCGGCGTGTCGCAAAATAGAACAAATGTTCTAATCCCGAGTCTAGGGCCGGGTGTCGCCATTGTCAAGATGTGCCCGCCCGGCACGGGCGCCGCCGTTCGTCGGGAGATGCTACGACGTGGTACTGTTTCGCGCGTTGTTACGACGTCGTAGCAGTTCCGTCACCGAGGTCGCCGCCTCGCCACGAAAGGAACCCGACCCGCATGTCCCGGCTTACCGCCCTCTCCCTCCGGCAGCGCTCGGTAGTGGTCCTGCTGACCCTGCTGATCGCGCTCGCCGGCACCTTCGGGCTCACCCGCCTCCAGACCGAGCTGTTGCCGGACATGGAAATCCCGGTGCTGACGGTCATCACCCCCTACCCCGGCGCGGGGCCGGAAGCGGTCGATGCCCGGCTCTCCCAGCCAATCACCCAGGCCATGACCGGCCTCACCGGCCTGAAATCGGTCCAGACAACCTCCTCCGAAGGCTTCTCCATCGTCATCGCCGAGTTCGACTACGGCGCTGACATGGCCGCCCGGCAGGATGACGTCAGCCAGGCGATCGGCGGGTTGCAGCTCCCGGACGGCGCCAGCCAGCCGGACATCGAGCGGATCAATCTTCAGCAGTTCCCGGTGATCCAGCTCGCGATCTCGGCCGAGGATGGCGACCTCGCCCGCACGCGCGAGATCGCCCTCTCCCAGTTCGTGCCCGCGCTCTCCTCCGCCAGCGGCGTCAACCGGGTCGAGGTCATCGGCGGCACCGAGGACCAGCTCCAGATCGCGCTCGATCCGCAGGCGCTGGCCGAGAATGGCATCAGCACTGATCAGATCACCGGCGCCCTGCGGGCCAACAACATCAGCATCCCCGCCGGCACGGTCCAGACCGGATCCGAAACGCTGCCGGTGCGCGTCGACAGCCAGATCACCTCGATCGAGCAGCTCGAAGCCCTGGTCGTCGGCGCCACACCGGGCGACGCGCCACGGCCGGTGACGCTCGGCGACGTCGCCGAGATCGAGGTCGTCCAGACCGAGGCCAGCGGCATCGCCCGCACCAACGGCGAGCCGAGTGTCGCCATCGACGTCTACATGGCGCAGGGCGCCAACACGGTCGAAACCGCCGAGGCGGTGCGCGAACAGCTCGACGAGATCGAGAGCCAGCTCGCCGGCACCGACAGCGACGTCACCGTGACCCTGCTGTTGGACCAGTCGGTCTACATCGAGGATTCGATCGACGCCCTCGTCCGCGAGGCCGGCTTCGGCGCGATCTTCGCCGTGATCGTCATCCTCGTCTTCCTGCTCAGCGTCCGCTCGACGCTGGTCACCGCGGTCTCGATCCCACTGTCGATGCTGGTGACCTTCATCCTGCTCTGGTGGCAGGGCATCTCGCTCAACATCATGACGCTCGGCGGCCTCGCCGTCGCCGTCGGTCGCGTCGTCGACGACTCGATCGTGGTGCTGGAGGCGATCTACCGCCACGTCCAGCGCGGCGAGAGCACGAAGAAAGCGACCTTCGAGGGCACGAAGGAGGTCGCCATGGCGATCACCGCGTCGACCCTGACAACCGTGGCGGTCTTCCTGCCGCTGAGCTTCATCGGCGGCCTGATCGGCGAGATCTTCCGCCCGTTCGCGCTGACCGTGACCTTCGCCCTCCTCGCCTCGCTGCTGGTGTCGCTGACGATCGTGCCGGTGATGGCCAGCTTCTTCATCCGCCGCGACAAGATTCGCCCGGTGAAGGACAGCACGTTCATCACCCGCGCCTACGAGCCGCTGATCCGGTGGGTGCTTGGCCGCCCGGTCTGGACGCTGGTGATCGCCTTCGCGCTGCTGGTCGCCTCGTTCGGGCTCGTGCCGTTCATCGGCACCTCGTTCCTGCCGTCGTCCGGCGACAAGGGCGCGGTGATCGAGGTCGCCTACCCGGCCGGCACCTCGCGCGAGGCGACGCTGGAGGGCGTCGAGCAGGTCGAGCAGCTGATCCAGGACACCGTCGAGGTCGAGACGATCCAGTCGCAGGTCGGCGGCGAGGGGCTGCAGGCCGTCTTCCTCGGCAGCAGCAACAGCACCGCCAACCTCACGGTGATGTTCGACGAGAGCGTCGATCTCGACGCCACGCTGCACGACCTGCGCTCGACGCTGACCGGCGCCGATACCGGCGCCGACATCACGGTGACCAACCTCGACGCGGCCGGCAGCGGCGGCAACCAGGTCTCGATCGTTGTCACCGGCGTCGACTACGAACAGGTGTCCGCCACCGCGCAGGAGCTGACCGACCAGCTCGCCGGCGTCGAGAACATCACCAACGTCGAAAACGACGTGGTCAGCGCCAAGCCGGAGCTGATCGTCACGGTCGACTCGCAGGCGGCCGCCGGTGCGGGCACCGCCAGCGCGGCGGTGGCCGGGCAGGTTCGCCAGGCCCTTTCCGGCGTCCCGGCGGGCACGTTGACGATCGACGGGCAGGTGCTGCCGGTCGAGATCACCTTTGCCGGCGAGCCGGACGCCGACTCGCTGGCCGCGCTGCCGGTCGCCGGCGGCGGTCAGGTCACCCTTGGCGACATCGCCACGATCGAGCAGGGCGAGGGGCCGGTGCAGGTGACCCGCATCGACGGCGACCGTGCCGCGACCGTGTCCGGCACGATCACGTCCGACGAGACCGGCGGCGTGCTGGCCGACGTGAACGCGATCATCGCCGACTACGACGCCCCGGCCGGGGTCGATGTGTCGCTCGGCGGCATCGGCCAGGACCAGGCCGACGCCTTCACCAGCATGGGCATCGCGATCCTCGTCGCGATCGCGGCGGTCTACATCGTGATGGTGGCCGCCTTCAACTCGCTGACGACGCCGTTCGTGATCCTCTTCAGCCTGCCGCTGGCGATCATCGGCGTCCTGGCGGCGCTCTTCCTGACCGGGAAGACGCTCGGCCTGCCGGCGCTGATCGGCCTGCTGATGCTGGTCGGCATCGTCGTCACCAACGCGATCGTGCTGCTGGAGTACGTGATCGAGCTGCGCCACCGGGGCCACGCGCTCAAGGATGCGCTGATCGAAGGCGGCAAGGTGCGGGTTCGCCCGATCCTGATGACCGCCTTCGCGACGATCTTCGCGCTCCTGCCGCTGGCCCTGAGCGGCGAGAACAGCGCCATCATCGCGTCCGACCTCGCCGTGGTGGTGATCGGCGGCCTGCTGACTTCGACCTTCCTCACGCTGCTGGTCGTGCCGGTGATTTACGAGCTCATCGGCGGCTGGCGGGAGCGTCGCGAGGCGAAGCGGGCCGCGCGGGAGGAGCGCGCCGCCGCGAGCGCCGTCTCGGCATCCCCGGCCGAGTAGCAGCCGCACCTGTGGCGGCCCATCGAGGGAGGCTTTCGTCCCCTCCCTCGCGTGACCTCTCGTACGGGAGGGGCGTGGCCCCTCCCGCGCGTGGAGGAGGGACCCGATCGACATGAACGACACAGACAGGCAACCAGAATCCGCGCCGCTCGCCGG
>JAEVYR010000248.1 GCA_023392645.1 Chloroflexota bacterium
CGCCGGTGGTTTGGCTGTCAACGGTGACACGGGCCTTGGTGACGCGCTGGATCAGGATGCGCACGATGGTCCTTCCGGATATGGCCGGCACAGGGCCGGCGCTACGGTTTGGCGGCGATGGTGGCGACGGCGAGGGCGGCGATCCCCTCCTCGCGCCCGACAAAGCCCATCCGCTCGTTGGTGGTCGCCTTGATGCTGATCGTCTCCCGCGGCAGGCCGGCACAGGCGCCGATCGAGGCCTGCATCGCCCCCAGGTGCGGGGTGATCTTCGGCGCTTCGGCAACGACGGTCACGTCGATGTGGATCGGTTCCATGCCGCTCTCACCAAGGAGATCAACCGCCCGGCGCACGATGTCACGGCTGTCCATCTCGGCCCATCGCGGGTCGCTCGGCGGGAAGTGCCGACCGATGTCGCCAAGCGCCGCAGCGCCGAGCAGGGCGTCGGCGATGGCATGCAGCACGACGTCGGCATCGGAATGACCGAGCAAGCCGCGCTCGTGCGGAATCTCCACGCCGCCGAGCACGCAGCGCCGCCCTTCGGCGAAGCGGTGCACGTCGTAGCCAATGCCGGTGCGCGGAATGTCAGGACGATACATGCGCGGCTCCATCGGCGAGGCGGGCTCGCAGCAGCGCATCCGCCAGCACCAGGTCGTCGGGAACGGTCACCTTGAGGTTTGCGGCGGTGCTGGGCACCACCGAAACCGTCTCTCCGGCCCACTCCAGCAGCCCGCCCTCGTCGGTGAAGGACTTTGCGGCGTCGGTAGCGGCGGCGAAAGCGCGCAGCAACAGCGCTCGCCGGAACCCCTGCGGCGTCTGGGCGGCCCGCAGGTGATCGCGTGGGATGGTTCGCACGATCCAGTCACCATCGACCTCCTTGATCGTGTCGGTCACGGGGGCGGCGGCGATGACGGCGCCGCGAGCCCGGGCCGCGACAGCGACCTCATCGAACAGGCCAGGCGTCGCCAGCGGCCGGGCGGCGTCGTGGGTCACGGCGATCTCACAGGCTTCGGAAAGCGCCCGCACGCCCGTCAGGACGGAGTCCTGGCGGGTGACGCCGCCGAGTTGGATGCTGACGGGAAGGTCGGCAACCAGCTCGCTCACGATCCTCTCAACCGCCGCGCGCGTGTGCTGGCCGCAGACGATGACGATCTCGCGGGTGGTCTCCGCCGCCAGCGCGGCGTCGAGACTCCACGCCAGCAGTGGCCGTCCGGCGGCAGCGGCGAGGACCTTGGCGCTGTCGCCGAAGCGCTCACCCCGCCCTGCCGCGACGATCACGACGCCGGCGAATCGGTCGCTCACAGCCTCAACCCCGCGGCGACGAGGTTTTCGATCACCGTTTCCGGCACCGGCGCCGAGCCGAGCTCGCGCCCCTCGCGAAAGTTGGGACCGTGGTAGTCGGACCCGCCGGTCGGTACGAGATTCCATTGACCGGCGATGCTTCGCAGCTCCTCGCGCTGATCGTCGTCGTACTCGCCGTACCAGACCTCCATGCCGCGCAATCCGATCGGCGCGAGGCGACCGAGCACGCCAGGGATGTTTCCGGTCGAAAACGGGTGCGCCAGCACGGGCACCGCGCCGTGAGCGACGAGAAGCTCGACGGCCTGCTCGGGCGTGAACGGCTCGCGCGGCACCCAGCCCGGCTTGCCGGGCGTGAGCAAGCGCCGAAAGGCATCGTCGATGCTTTCGACCGCGTCAATGGCGATCAACGCGCGGGCGACGTGCGGACGCCCGATCGAACCGAACTCGGCCTGGGCGAGGATCGCGTCGCCGTCGATGGTGTATCCCGCCGCACGCAGCTTCTCGATCATCTGCTCGATGCGGCGGGCACGCGCCGCGGCGAGATCGGCCAGCGCTTCGCGCAGCGACGGATCGTCCGGATCGACGCCATAGCCGAGCACATGAACCTCCGCGCGCCGCTCGGTGGTGGAAAGCTCGACGCCCGGAATGACGGTCACGCCGGCGGCAGCGCCCGCGCGGAGCGCCTCGTCGACGCCGGCGACGGTGTCGTGGTCGGTGACACCGAGCCAGCGCAGGTCGCGCTCGGCGGCGAGGGCCACGAGACGCGGCGGCGCGAGGGTGCCGTCGGATGCAGTGGTGTGGGCATGCAGATCGACCGGCGAGGTCGACGCGTCGCCCTGCCGGTCGTGGTGCGAAGGATGTGAACTGGTCATGGGTTCCTGAGTCAGCCTAGCGCGGCTCGATCACCAGCCGCATCGCGGTGCGCTCTTCGTTGTCGATCGTGACATCGATGAACGCCGGCAGGCAGACGGCATCGATGCCGGTCTCGCTCAGGTAGTCGCGCGCGATAGCGGCCGCCTTGACCGCCTGGTTGGTGGCGCCGGCGCCGATTGCCTGCACCTCGGCCCGGCCGTATTCCCGCACCACGCCGGCAATGGCCCCGGCGACGGCGCTGGGGCGCGATCGCGCCGACACCTTGAGCACCTCGTCGCCCTGCTGCTGAGTCGAGATCAGCTCGACCGCCTCGGGAGTGGCGTGGCCATTCTCGCTCGCCGGAATGACGGCTTCGGCTACCTCAGCGTCGGCGACCAGGGTCTCCTCGAACCCGCCGAAGGGTTCGTCGCGATCCTCCGTCTCCTGTTCGAGCGTGGCTTCGGTCGCCTCGGCTCGCGCTTCGTCGTCATCGGGCGGGAACCGGGTCGATTCCGGGTCGATCTTGATATCCCGCAGGTCGAGCTTGCTGAAAAAACGATTCATGGATGAGGCCCTCCCCCAAAAAGTCCCCGTTGGCCCGAACTCGCCGGGCATGTACGACACGGCATCGTCCCTTCCCCAAGGGTCGCCCGGGGCGTGGCTCGGCCAATGCGGGCGCGACACAACGATGTCGTGGTGGAACGCCGTCGACGAGTCCATCAACGCGGTTCGCTGCCCCTGAGTTTACGATGTTATCGGCGCGATGACACGGATTCGGCTCGAATTGCGGAAAACCGGAGCCGGACAGCGCCTGGCACCGGTGCAGAGCCTCGCAAAAACAGGAAGTCGATCCGCGATAGGCGTCATTCGAATCGAAGCACAGGCGATTTGGACGGTGCAGGACCACCGGGCGGGGCGCGGGCACGAAGAGGGGGGGGGGGGGCGACACCCCCCCCCC
>JAEVYR010000348.1 GCA_023392645.1 Chloroflexota bacterium
GATCAGGCTCGCGCCACGATCGGTGACGTGGCGGAACGCGAGCATGACCAGCGGCGCGAACGCCAGCGCCACGGCCGTGGTGGCGAGATACCAGAGAGCGGTTGGAGCGAGGGTATCCACGCGGGCGTCCTTGGGAGGTAGGCACCGGTCAGGGATTCGGGCAGGCGACGGTGCGAGTCGGGTCGGGGGTCAGCCCGCCGCAATGCTACCGCAGTCGTGAATTGAAGGAAGTCGAGAGATCCGGGCTGGTACCGGGCCGGATGGGGCCCAGCCCGCGTGGTCAGATCAGGCCGCGGCGGAGGGCTTCAGCGACGGCGTGAGCGCGATCGTTGACATCCAGCTTCTGGAACACGCTCTGGAGCCGCTTCTTGACCGCGATCTCGCTGCGATTGAGCGAAACGCCGATTTCGCGGTTGGTGGCGCCCTCACTGGCCAGCGTCAGCATCTGGAGGTCCTCGGCGCTCAGGTCGGCGTCGCGGACGGTTTTCTCGCGCGCGAGCCCGCCGAACGCTTCCAGCACGCTGTCGAGCAGCTCCGGGCTGAGCTGGCGCCTGCCGCGGGCGGCGGAGCGAATCGACTCGATCAATTCCGCCGATGGGGTGTTCTTGAGCAGGTAGCTGTCCGCGCCGGCTTCCAGCGCCTGACGGACGTACGCCTTGTCGCCGTACGACGTCAGCACGATGATCGCGCCCTCGTACTCCTGCTGGCGCAACCTGCGGGCGGCCTGGATGCCGGTGGCGCCGGGCATGCGGAGGTCGAGCAGGATCACATCGGGGTTGAGCTTGCGGGCGAGCTCGAGCGCGGTGGCGGCGTCGTGAGCCTCGCCGGTCACGTCGATGTCGCCGGCAACGCTGAGCAGCTTGCGCAGCCCTTCGATCACGATTTCATGGTCATCTACGAGGAGGACGGAGATCACGTTGACGTTTCCTGTCGCGCGGGTGCGGTGTCGGGAGTGATATCGGCGGGCGCGGTGCCGTCGGACTCGGTGTCGTCGTGCGTGGCACTGGCGCTCATCGACATCATACTCTCCAGCACCTCGTCTGACATGACGTCACCGGAGTTCGGGCGCTCGACGATGACGGCTGTGCCGCCGCCCGGACGGCTGACCACGGTCAGGGTGGCGCCGATCGACTCGGCACGCTCCTGCATGCTGAGCAGCCCGAGCGATGTCGGCCGAATTGCCTCTTCGGGATCGAAACCAGCGCCGTTGTCGCGAATCGTCAGGCGCACGACCTCGTCGGTCGTCTCCAGGCGGACCACGGCTTCATCCGCGCCGGCATGGCGCACGACGTTGTGCAGGGCTTCCTGGGCGATGCGGTAAAAGCTGAGCCGAACCTCGGGCGTGAGATCGGGCGGCGGTCCGATGACATCCAGGCGGGCCGACAGGCCGGTGCGCTGGATTGTCATCATGTAGGCTTCGATCGCGGCGACGAGCCCGATATCGTCGAGGTCGGGCGGGCGAAGGTCGAAGATGACCCCGTGCAGCTCGGTGGTTGCGCGATCGAGCAGCTCACTGACGGATCTCAAGGACGTGTCAAGCTCTTCGGATGGGGTGGAGCCGTTGGTCATCTCCAGCGCGCGCGCCTGATAGAGCGCGCCGGTGATGAGCGGCGACACCGCGTCGTGGATCTCTCCGGCGATGCGGCGACGCTCGTCCTCCTGCATGCGGTTGGTGCGACGCAGCAGGTCGCGCATTTGGGCAGCCTGGCGCTCTCGGCCGTGGCGATTCTCCTCCAGCCCCGCGACCTGGGTGTTGATCTGGTCGGCCATTTCGGCGAAACGTTCGCTCAGCATGCGAATCTCGCCGCCTCCGATCGGCACAATCGGGTCCTTGAGGGTGCCGCGATGCAGCTCCTGTGCCTGGCGGGCGAGTGTGCGGAGCGGGCGGGCGGTGAGCTCGGCCATCACCATCGCGATCGCGAAGATGACGAGCAGGCTGAGCCCCACGACAACGGCGGCCTCGGAGGGGGAGATGCCGTCGAGGGCTACTGGCGCCGGCTGGGTGACGAGCACCGCCCAGGATGCCGGTTCGTATCCCACCGGCACGGCGACGACGTTGCGCGTCACGCCGGACGGATCCTCCAGCGTGAAGCTGGTGATATCGCCGTCCACCGCGATCTGCACCTTGTCTTTATGGTCGGACACGAGTGACGTGGAGGTACGATCGAAGCCGCCGGTGGTGAACAGGATGTCATCGACGCTGGCCACCGCGATCTCGGTCGAGCCGCGCGTGCCGGGCAGGACGGCGGCGGAGAGGCGGTCGATCTGGATGATGCCGCCGATAACGCCGGTTGTGCGTCCTGGTGGCTGCGCGGATTTCTCGCCGGTCGGTGTCGGGGTTTGGTTCTGGCTGGCGCCCGGATTGTCTTCGGTCGACCCCTCTGTCGCGGGCGAGGTCTCGATCGACGCATCGGTCCTGGTGGGCTCGATCGTCGTCACGGGGACGAGCAGGACCACGACGCTGACGGTGTCGTCGATCGGGATGCGCGGCGAGATCGTCACCACGTTTTGGTTGACGGTTTGATCGAGCTGCTTGGTCAACATCGGCAACAGCTCGGTGGGATCGACGCCGGAGCTGGTGACGTAGTCCTTTTCGGCGTTGACGAGGAAGATGCCCGAGAGCTCCGGCCGCACGCGGCGGGCCTGACCGAGATCAGTCTCGGCTCGCTCCTGGTCAAGACTGACGACATTGGGAAGCTGGGCGATGCCGTCGAGCGCCTCGGCGTTTTGCGAGAGCAGGGTGCTCACCGAGCGGCTGACGGTGCTCGCCGTGGTGGTTTCGAACGACAGCGATTGCTCGCGCGTGTGATCGAGGCTGCGATCCAGGTAATACCCGAGCACGACACTGAACGGCACGAGGCACGCCAGCGCGAACAGCAGGAAGCGGGTCCGGAGGGTCCAGCGTTGCATGCCGTCTATCCCTCGACCGAGCGAAGGTTGTACTGCATCATGGCTGAAGGCAATTTACTGGACACAATGACGCGCATACGTGCCCCATCCAAATGAAAACCCGGAAAGCGTGGAGAGTAACGTGCACACAGTATGGACCGTTTCCGTCGATTCGTGAAGGGGACCGGGCACGCCGACGGACGGGCGCGCGGCCTTTACAATTGTGCCACCCCGATCAGGCGGAGTCGTATACGTCCGGACCTCGATCGGTATCCAATCGACCCCTGCCGACGCCAATGCGAGAGGAGCGAAGGAATGGAGCGCGTGTTGATCATGGGCGGTGGCGTTGTCGGAGCGAGCGCCGCCTACCATCTCGCGGACGCAGGCGTGCAGGCGGTGCTGGTGGATCGTCACGATCCCGGACACGCCACCGCCGCAGGCGCCGGCATCATCGCCCCAGGCACCAGCTTGCGGCCGCAGCCGGCATTCTTCCCGCTGGCCGCCGACGCCGCCCGCTATTATCCGGAACTGGTTGCCCGGCTGGCCGATCTCGATGCGGGCGACACGCGGTACGAGGCTGTCGGCGAGCTTTTCGTGGCAACGAACGAGGAGGAGTTCGCCGAGTTGCCGAGGCTCAAGGCACTCTTCGACGAGCGCCGCGAGGGCGGGATGCCGAACATCGGCGCGACACGGATGCTCGATGGCGCGGAGGCGAGAGCGCTGGCGCCGCCCCTGGCGGATATCCCCGGGGCCATCCTGGTGCCGGAGGCCGCTCGCGTCGATGGCGACTGCCTGCGCAACGCGCTGGTGACTGCCGCCGCGCGACGTGGCGCGGAGGTGACGCGGGGAGAGGCGCGTATCATTTCGGCGCGCAATGACTCGGTCGAGGTGGAGATCGATGGCACGACGCGCGCCTTCGACCGGGTGATCGTCGCGGCGGGATCGTGGGCCAACGCGGCGCTGGAGCCGCTCGGCGTGTCGCTGCCGGTGGCTCCGCAGAAGGGGCAGATCATGCACCTCGACCTGGGCGATCGCGACACCTCGCGCTGGCCGATCATCGGCGGCTTCGGCAGCCAATACATTCTCACCTTCGCGCCCAACCGGGTCGTGGGCGGTGGGGCGCGGGAAACAGGGTGCGGCTACGACCTGCGGATAACCGCCGCCGGGCTGCAATCGGTGACGAGCGAGGCGCTCCGCGTCGCGCCGGGGCTGGCCGATGCCGCATTGCTGGAGGTGCGCGTCGGGCTGCGGCCGCTCTCGGCCGACGGCCTGCCCTTCATCGGCCGCGTGGCCAGACACGAGGCCGTGCTGGTGTGTGCTGGCCACGGACCGTCGGGATTGCAGTTGGGTCCGTGGTCGGGTCGCATAGCCGCCGAGCTGGCGATGGGCGTCTCTCCATCGTCGGACATCGTGCCGTTCGCGCTCGACCGCGAGGTCGTAGCGGCATCGTAGCGG
>JAEVYR010000357.1 GCA_023392645.1 Chloroflexota bacterium
CGGAGAGGCTGCTGCATCCTAAGCTTGGCCCTGCACTCCGGCGTAGATGTCGGCCAGAGTCAGGTGGGCGGAGGGACAGGGGACGTAGAACTCGCCCTCGCCGATGTAGTCACGTTGCACCCATGCACCGCTTTCGAGGCGGATGTGATGTTCCACGTAGGGGCGCTCCTGATCAACCACCAGGTACACGCGCAGGCTTGGGAGCGCCAGATAGGACATTCGCTTTTCCCGACGATCCGTGGCCGCGCTGGACGGTGAAGTCACCTCGACGATGAGGCAGGGCGCATGTTCGACATAGGCATCATCTGATTCATCGTCGCAGCTCACCATGACATCGGGGTAGTAGCATCGATCGTCGGGCGTGCGAACCTTGACGTCGCTCATGTACACCTGGCACGGCGTGTCTTCGGAGGCATCCGCAAGCTTGCGCCCGATGTTGATTGCGATTCTGTTATGACGCTTGCTGGTGCCGGTCATGGCGTACAACCGGCCGCCGACGTACTCGTGCCGGACCGGTGAGTCCTTCTCAAGCTCGAGATATTCCTCAATTGACATGGTCTGGATGGGGAACGTGCTCTCTGCCATCGCCGACTCCTGAAACATTGCCCGCTGGACCGCCGCCTGTGCCATGCTCGCAGTATAGCGTCGCAGATTGAGCGCTCATCTGAAAGGACACCATGACCACGACCGACACCTTCCCGCATCCCGAATACCGGCGTCATGTGCTGGAGCCCGCCTACCTCGAGGCCCAGCGGCTGCTTTTCCCCTTCATGCTCGCCGCCAACGAGGCGCACACCCTCATGCTCGCCGCCACCGGCATCATCCCCCCCGAGCAGGCGGCCGCGCTGCTGAAGGCGAACCGCGAGGTGGAGCAGGCCGGACCAGAGGCGTTTCCGTATTCGACGGCGGTCGAGGATCTCTTCTTCGCGGTCGAGGGACAGCTCATCGACCGCGCCGGGGCCGAGGCCGGCGGCAACCTCCAGATCGCCCGCTCCCGCAACGACCTCGACGCCGTGATGGCCCGCCAGATGGTCCGCGAGCGGCTGATCGGCCTCCAGGAGCAGGTGCTCGACGTCCGCGCGGCGCTGCTCGACCTGATCGACCGGCATCACGAGACGCTGATGCCCGGCGTCACCCACACGCAGCCGGCGCAGCCGACCACCTTGGCCCATCACCTGCTCGGTGTGCTCGGCCCGTTCGAGCGCGACAGCGAGCGGCTCGCCCAGGCGTGGGACCGCGTCAACCGCTGCCCGCTCGGCGTCGCCGCGTTCACCACCACCAGCTTCCCGATCGACCGCGAGCTCACCGCGCGCCTGCTCGGTTTCGAAGGACTGGTCGAGAACGGCTACGACGCGATCGGCGCCAGCGATTACATGCTGGAGGTCACCGGCGCGCTGGCGAACATGGCCACCAGCGCCTCTCGATTCGCGCACGACCTGCTGATCTGGTCGCGCGCGGAGGCAGGCGTGCTCCGGATCGGCGACGCCTTCGTGCAGGTCAGCTCGATCATGCCGCAGAAGCGCAACCCGGTCGTCTTCGAGCACATCCGCGCCCGCACCGGCTACGTCATCGGCGACGCCGCCACGGTCACGGCCATCGCCCATTCGAGCGCCTTCGGGGACACCGTCGATGTCGAGGATCCCGTCTACGTGCCGCTCGCGCGCGGCTGCGACTCGGCTTCGGCGGTGTTGGGGTTGTTGACGGCGGTGCTGCCGACCTGCGTGTTCGATATCGACCTGCTGGCCGAGCGGGCAGGGCAGGGGCACACTACCACCACAGCGCTGGCCGACGCGCTCGTGACGGAACGGGGCATGCCCTTCCGGGCGGCGCACCACGTCGTGTCGTCGCTGGTGCGGGCGTCGGTCCGCACCGGCGAGCCGATCACCGCGGGGCAGGTGTCGGTGGTCGCGAGCGAGGAAGCGGGGCGGGAGATCGACGTCGATGATGCCTTCGTCGCGCGAGCGCTCGACCCCTGGGCGATGGTGCGAGCCCGGACGATCGCCGGCGGTCCGGCCCCGGAAACGACCCGGGACGCGGCGGCACGATCGCGCGCTCGGCTGGAGGAGGATCGCGACGGCGCGAGCTCCCGTCGAGAGCGGCTGTCGGCGGCGATCGCGTCGCGACGGGAGCGGGCCGACGCCCTGATCGCCGCCGACTGACTCGTTGGTGGCGCCGGCGCTCCGCCATGGTGAAAATCTTGCGAACGCTGCAAAACCCGCGACAGGATGGGCAACGCACAGCAAGGAGGCACCAGATGGCGAGCGAGAACACCACCCGGCGCGCCAGCCGGCGGGATGCGCTGCGATTCGGAGGCACGGCGGGGGTCGCCCTCGCGGCGGGCGCGGTCCTCCGGAGCGCCTCGGCGGCGCAGGACGCAACTCCCGCCGCCGGCGAGGCGAGCGTCACGGTGCAGGCAGTGAGTCTCCAGACGGCGACCACGCTGATCGAGGCGGCCCAGGCGAAGGCGGGCGAGCTCGGCGTGCCGATGGCGATCGCCGTGGTCGATCCCGGCGGCATGCTGAAGGCATTCGCCCGCATGGATGGCGTCAACAGCGCCGCCACGGTCGAGATCGTCCAGAAGAAGGCCTACACCGCCGCCTCGTTCCGCAGCCCGACACACGGCATCGCCGAGGGGGTCGCGGACAACGTGCCGCGCGCCGTCTCGTTGGCGGCTCTGGAGAACTTCATCCTGCTGCCGGGCGGGTACCCGACCTCGGTCGGTGATGTCGTCGTCGGCGGGCTCGGCGTCGGGGGCGGCGCGCCGGAGCAGGACATGGAGGTCGCCGAGGCGGCGCTCGCGGCGCTGGGCGGGTAGTCCCGGCGCGTTCGGCCCGTGGCATCCAAATTGATCTGTGGCAACCATCAGCCGGGCTCACGCCGAGCCCGGCGCATCGTTCGCACGCGGAAAAGGATGTCACCCCATGGTTCAGCTCGGCTACAAGGTTTCCAGCGAGGAGTTCGGTCCCAACACGCTGGTCGAGAACGCGGTCAAGGCGGAGCACACCGGCTTCGGACAAGCGCTGATCTCGGATCACTACCATCCGTGGATGGACGTGCAGGGGCAATCCCCGTTCGTCTGGAGCGTGATCGGCGGCATCGCCCAGCGCACGAGCCAGCTCCGGCTCGGCACCGGCGTCACCGCGCCGATCGTGCGGATCCACCCGGCGATCATCGCCCAGGCGGCCGCGACCGCAGCCGACATGATGCCCGGGCGCTTCTTTCTCGGCGTCGGCACGGGCGAGCTGCTGAACGAGCACATCACCGGGG
>JAEVYR010000395.1 GCA_023392645.1 Chloroflexota bacterium
CGCCTGTACCAGCCCGCGAACGTATGCGTCGTCGTCGTACGCGGTCAGCATCAGCACCCGGGTCCGCGGGCACGACTCGCGCAGCGAGGCGAGCGTCGCGACAGCCGATGGGCCGGGCATGTTGAGATCGAGCACCAGCACGTCGGGGTGCCGGTCCACGCACTGCCGCCGCGCCTCCTCGCCGTCGGATGCCTCTCCCGCGACCGCGATATCCGGCTCGGCCTCCAGCGTCGCGCGGAGTCCCGCCCGGATCAGGGGGTGATCGTCCGCGAGCAGCACGCGAATCGCCTCAGCCATCGCTCTCCCTCACCTCCCCAGCCGGGATTCGCGCCGCGAGCGTCGTCCCGTGGCCAGGGGTAGATCTCACCGCAAGCTCACCGCCAGCGAGCTCGACGCGCTCGGCGATCCCGACCAGGCCGAAGTGCCCGGTTCGGGCGAACGCATCGAGGCGGTCCGGGACGACAAACCCGCGGCCGTCGTCGCGAATCCGCACGTCGACGCTGCCGTCTCCCACCTCCAGCAGCACGGAGACCCGCTCGGCGTTGGCGTGTCGCATCGCGTTCCGCACGGACTCCTGCACGATCCGGAACACGGTGTGGGCCAGCTCCTGCGGCAGCTCCGCCGCGCGATCATCCACATCGATCTGCATGACGGGTCGGGAGCCATCGGCTTCCCGCTGCAGCCCGGCGACCAAGCCCTCCAGCGCGGTTGGCAGGCCAAATTCGACGAGACCGGGCGGTCGCAGCTCGCCGACGATGCCCCGCAGCTGCCCGACAACGCCGAGCAACTGCCGGCGTGCGCGCTCCGCCGGGGTCTCCGCCAGTCCGGCCAGCAGGGCCTGGCCCGTCGCGGCGCCCTCCCGGGCGAGCTCGTAGCTCACCGCGAGCAGATCCTGGACGGGGCCGTCGTGCAGCTCCCGCGCGAGGCGGATGCGCTCTGCCTCGCGACTCGCCGCCAGGCGACGACGTGCGGTGGCGAGCTGGTCGGCGGCCCGCTGGCGGTCGGTGATGTCCTCGATCATGATGACGGCGAGCGTCGGCTCACCATCCGGCTCGTGGATCAACGACGCCGTCAGGCTGCCAAAGGCGATGTCACCGTTCCGATGGACGAATCGCTGAACCCGCCGGTAATGACGCTGCTGGCCGCTGACCAGCTCCTCGAACATGCCGGGAGCGTCGTCCCAGCCGTCTTCGGGATCCGCGTAGTCGGCAAGCGTGGCGCCGGCGAGCTCCTGCTCGGTGTATCCGAGGAACGTCTGCAGCGCCCGGTTGGCGCTCAGCACGTGGCCGGCGAGGTCGGTCACGCCGATGCCGATCGCCGACTCGTCGACGATGGCGACGTAGGACTCCTCGCGCGCGTGCAGCTCGCGCTCCATGTGCCAGCGCCACGTCATGTCGCGCACCGACACGACAATCCCCGCGATGCCCGGCTCATCGAGCTGGTCGTTGGCGGTGATCTCCGTGTGGCGCCAACCGCCATCGGCATGACGCAGCCGGCATTCAACGAGGACGGCGCGGCCACCGCGGGAGTCGACCCGGTCGAAGAGGTCGAGCATGCGCGGAAGGTCGTCCGGATGCACGAGGTGAAACGCGCTCCGGCCGATGAGGGTCTCGGTCGCGTGGCCCAACACCCGTTCCACCGCCTCACTGATGTAGCGAACGGTGCCGTCTGGGTTCAGCAGGGCGACGATATCGGCGGCATGCTCGACGAGCGCGCGAAAGCGCACCTCGTCGACGCGCGCCCATCGCCGCAGCGACTCCGCCGCCCGCATGCCCGGGGTGATATCGCGCGCATGGATGTCGAGGCCACCCGGCGCGGGCCAGGCGTGAACCTCGACCCATGTGCCCAGGGGCGGATGGCATGCCTCGAACGTGACCGGGCTCTCGCCCGCCATGGCTGCGCGGTATTCCCGCTCGAAGATCGATCCGAGGAGATCGGGGTCGCGATCCCACAGCGATGTGCCGAGCAGCTCGTCGCGATTGCCGCCGAGCAGCCGCTCCGCCGCCTGGTTCATGTACCTGAGCCGCCAGTCGCGGTCGACGCTGAAGAGGGCGTCGGAGACGCGCTCCAGCAACGTGGCTGGCACGGGGCCGGGCGAGGCTGCGCCAACCGGCTCGGTCGGCTCGCCTCGTCGTCGCCCTCGCAGCCTGGATATCGTGACCATGGCGCCACCCGCCCTTCCGGACAGCTCGATACTCCCTGTTCGCCCGGTCCCTCGACCGGTGATGCGCCGCATTCACCGTGCTTGCGCAAGAACGACGCCCGCGAGTCCCAGCAGGCTCCACGCCGGGCAGTCGATCGGCCACGCTCCCGCCTCAAGAGAAAGCCCGGCGGACCGGAGGGACCGGATCCGCCGGGCAACTTCGACCCAGCCTGTGGGGGGGCACAATGATACTGAAGCATGGCCGAGGCTGAGTCCAAGCTGCGGGGGGCGAGGAAAGACGCGGATGCAGCCGCTCACCCCATGCCTCAGTATTCCCCCTGACGGCCGCCGGAACCAGATACTGCCATACCGTCGTTCACGGTACGTTCGTCGCTCCCTGGGACGGTACACGTGTACCCGTCGCGCCGAGCAGCAGCGTCGCGGGCGAGAGATCCCCGGCCCGCGCGGCGCGTTCGAGCAGCGCCGTCAGCCGGCGCTCATCGAGCGCCGCCGAAAAGAAGAAGCCCTGGCCCTGCACGCATCCCAGCGCCTCCGCCCATGCCAACTGCGCCGGCGTCTCGATCCCCTTGGCGCCGGTCCGCATCCCGAAGGTCCGGGCGAGCGAGGCGGTGGCCTGCACGATCGCCCGGTCCGCCTCGCCGACCTCGAGCGCGGCAACCAATGACCTATCCAGCTTGAGCATGTCGACTGGCAGCCGTTGCAGGGCGCCCAGGAACGCATACCCGGCGCCGAAGTCGTCAATCGTGACGCGGACGCCGAGCTCGCGCAGCGCCTCGAGCGTTTGCTGGCTCACATCCGCGTCGTCGACCGCGGTGGCCTCGGACAGCTCCAGGCGCAGAGCCCGGCCGGCCAGCCCCGCGCCGTCAAGCACGTCCGCGACATCGGCGACAAAGCCGGGTTCGTGGAAGTGGGCGCCGGCAACGTCGACGCTGACCGTGAGCGGGTCGCGGTGTCCGATGCCGGACGGCCACCTGCTCGCCGCGCGGGCCGCCTCGGCGAGCGCCCACCGGCCGATCGCGCCGGTCATCCCGGATGCCTCGGCAACGGGCATAAAGTCTCCGGGCAGCAGCCAGACCCCGGTGGGATGGCGCCATCGGATCACCGCCTCGAACCCGACTATGTCTCCCGTGGCGAGGGCGACTTCCGGCTGATAGAAGAGCGACAGCTCGTCGCGGTCGAGCGCGTCGCGCAGGTGCGTCCCCGACACGAGCGCGCGGCTCCAGTCGGATCGCTCCGCGGAACGTCCGGCAAGCACCTCCGACCTCGCCCGCCGAAGATCGTCCTCCGCGGCGCGAACCAGCTCACGCGGCATGCTCGCCTCGACCCCGCTCACAGCGGCGCCGATGGCGACGTCGAGGGCCTCGCCGCGGCAATCGGGACCCTGAGGACCGCCGAGGGCCTCGCGCATCGCGACGGCTCGCTGCATCGCGACCTCCGCGCCATCCACCTCGAGCACAACGATGAACCGCGACATCGCGAATCTCGCCAGCAGCTCCCCGTCGCGGAGGATGGGCCGCAGGCGCCTGGCCGCTTCGACCAGCATCGCCTCGTCGCCGTCTCCGCCGTTGATCTCGATGACCAGGACCGCGACCGGCACCGGTGTCCGGCTCGCCATCAGCTTCGCCAGCTGATCCATGGCGAAAGCGCGGTTGGGAAGACCCGTGACCGGGTCGTGGAGCGCCTGCCCGGCCAGCCGCGCCTCAAGCGTCTTGCGCTCGGTCACATCCTGAATCGTCGCCGCCAGCCGGGTCCCGCCCGCCGCATCGACCGTCTTCTGGCCGGCCTGCTCGACGAACCGCTCGGTCCCATCGGGCAGGACGATGCGATGCTCGACGTGGAACGGCCGCCCCGTCCGCAGCGCGACATGGACGGCCCGGTTGACCGCCTCCCGGTCCAGGGGATGGATGGCGCGCAGCAGCGCCGCGTACGAAGCTCCCGTTCCATCGTCGAGCAGGCGGCGCGTCTCTGCAGACCAGACGCTGTCGCCGGTGGCCAGGTTCCATTCCCAGGTGCCGAGCTGTGCTACCCGCGCAGCGGGTGGCGGCCCCGAGGCGGCGCGATACCGCTCCATCTCCGCTCGCTGGCGCAGCCGCACCCAGCCCCGAAAGGCGAGATACATGACCAGCGTCGGCAACAGCAGGAGTGGCAGCGCCCACGGCACCACCTGGGCCAGGAACACCGCGAACGCGCCCAAAACGACCTGGGAGAGATGCCCGAAGAGGCCCATCCCACTGTCATCAGTGACCGACTGGCGCCAGATGGCGACCGGCGATGCCCCTGACTGGATCGCGACCATGGTGCCGACCGCGATGACGTTGACGACAAATATCCCGATGCCGGCCAGCAGGACGTACCCGACCGCCTCCGGACGGTGGGGGATCCGATCGTCGAACGCGGCCACGAGCAAGCCGCCGGCGGCGGCCTGCGCCATCATCTGGGCGCCGTTGAAGATCGACTGCACGCGATCCTGCCGCTGGATGCGCTGGGCGGTGAGCGTGCCAACGCAGGCCGCGAGCATCACCAGTCCGGTCGGCAACAGCACGATTGCGGCGATGAGCACGCTGGTATCGAGGTAGAGTCGTCGCTTGAAGGCGAGACGCAGCGGGTACAGCCAGGCCAGCGTCATCAGGGCGGCAACGATCGCGGCGCCGGCCAGGTCCACCGGTTCAGGAGGCCAGGCGGTCCACAGCAACGCCGCCATCAGCGCCACCATGGACACCGTCAGCGCGACGACGTACACCCGGCCCCACCGGGGGAGATCAGACATGCGGTGATCCCTTGCGTCGAGGAATCACGCGACCGCCTACAGGACCGTTTCGAGCGTGATCCAACTGTTGGCCACGCCCTGCGCGCGGGCGGGAGCAAGCAGGCCAAGGACGTTGGGCGCGAAATCGACCGACACCGGCATCGCGTCATCCGTCGCCGGCACGAAGGCCTGGACCACGACCTCGATACCGTCCTCGGTGACCGCGAGCTCCTCCGAATGAACGACCGAGACGATCTCGCCCCGCCCGAACCCCACCAGGC
>JAEVYR010000501.1 GCA_023392645.1 Chloroflexota bacterium
GGTTGTGACAGGGAGGGGACGAGCCCCTCCCATACGACACCATCTCCGGAGATGTCATCCGGATGTGGTCCTACTCGCCACCACCCGGGGCAACCAGGGCCGATCCGATCGGGCTCTCCGAAGCCGGCGCCCGCGACTCGGCGCGGCGCGGATCGCGCATCAGCAGCGCCACCAGCAGCCCGAGCAGGCAGATCGCCGCGCTCGTCTCGAACGTGAAGCGCACGGATTCGACGAAGGCGCTGTTGATCGCGCCCATCACGCGCGGCAGGAGGTCGGGGGCGCCGGCCATCGTCCGCGCAACCTGTTCGAACTGGCTCGCCTCGGCCATGTCGACTATGCGAGCATGCAGGCCCGGATCGAGCGGGACATGATGCAGGCGGGTCTCCGTTTCGCTACCCATCCGCGTCTGCAGGAGCGAGCCCAGCACCGCAATGCCCAGCACCTGGCCGATGCTGCGCGTGGTGTTGATGATGCCCGAGGCACTGCCAGCGATGCCGCGTGGCACCTCCATCATCGCCGCCGCCGTCAGCGGCGACATCGTCACGCCCATGCCGGTGCCGCAGAGCACCATTGGCAGCACGAGCCGCGGCCATTCCGTGTCCGTCGCGACCTGCGAGACCAGCGCGACGATGCCGAGCACCATCAGCGCCATGCCCGCCATCACCAGCTGGCGCGGTCCGCGCCGGTCGGAGAGGCGCCCGGCGATGGGCGCGGTCACCATCATCGCAATCGACAGCGGCGTCGAGATCAGGCCAGCCTCGAAGGGGCTGTAGCCCAGGCTGCCCTGCAGGAAGATGGTGAGTGGAAAGAAGATGCCGAACATCCCGAACGCGATCACCACGAGGATGACGTTGGCAACCGCGAAGTTGCGGATCTCGAAGAGCTCCAGCCGCACCATCGGCTCCGCCTGCCGCCGCTCCCACCACAGGAAGGCGGCGAAGGTGACGGCCGAGGCGACGAACAGGCTGAGGATGACCGGGCTCGTCCAGCCGAGGTGATTCACCTCGATCAACGCGTACACGAGCATGAAGATGCTCGCGCCCGACAGGAGCACGCCGCCCCAGTCGATCGACCGGGTCGCGTCGGCATCGCGCGACTCCGGCAGGTAGCGCAGGCTGGCGAACACCCCGACGATACCGATCGGCACATTGATCAGGAAGACCCACGCCCAATCGTAGTTGGTGGCAATGAACCCGCCCAGCAGGGGCCCGGTGATCGCGCCGAGGCCGACCACGCTGCCCCAGATGCCGAGCGCACCGCCCCGCTTCTCCGGCGGGAAGACCTGCGTGATGATCGAGAGCGACTGCGGCATCATCATCGCGCCGCCGACGCCCTGCAGCACCCGCGCCGCGATCAGCGCGTTCGCGCCGGAGACGCCGACCGCGTCGCCGATGGGGCCCGCGATGCCGCAGAGCCCGGACGCGGCCGTGAACAACACGGTGCCGGCGATGAACATTCGCCTGCGCCCGAGGATGTCGCCCAGCCGCCCGAACGAGAGCAGCAGCACGGCGTAGGTGAGGATGTACGAATCCAGGATCCACTGGATTTCGGAGAGATCGGCGCCGAGGCCGATCTGGATCTTGCGCTGCGCGTTGTTGACGATGGTCGTGTCCAGCAGCAGCATGAAGACGGAGGTGCAGAGCACCGCGAGGACGACCCACGGGCTCCTGTCGGCCGCCGGCTGGCGATCCGAACGAGCGTGGAAATTGGCCATGTGCATTCCTTGGAAACGGTCAGGGGAGGGTTGATTCGGTCCCGTGGTCAGGATGGGCAGCCGCGCTGCTGGCGTCGATCTCCTCGACGAGGAGCACCATGCCGCGCACGAATCCCTGGCGCTCGCCCGGCGCCAGCTTCTCGATCACCCCGGCGAGCCGCCGAAGGCGTTCCTCGCGCTTGCGACGCCATGTCGCGCGGGTCTCGTCCGTGAGCTCGACCACGACCTGACGACGGTCGTCCGGGTCGCGCCGGCGGGTGACGCTGTTGCGCTCCACGAGGCGATCGACGAGCTCGGATGTCGCCGGGGCGGACAGCTGCAGCGCGGTGGCCAGATCGCGCATGCCGACGGCGTCGTGGTCGAAGAGCCAGGCGACCGCCCGGAATTGGGAGATCGTCTGCGGGCCGTGCGCCGGTTTGTGCCCGCCGGGCCATCCCGACAGGTGCTTGAGACGAGGCAGCACCGGCAACAGCACCTCGGCGAGCGCGACGGGATCGGTACCAATCATGTCCCACGCGTAGTCGGCCTGTGTTGTCGGATCGATCGGCACCACGTCTCCATCCTTTCGTATCGCGATTCATTCGTGATACGAAAGGATTATGCGCCCCAATCGAGCTGCTGTCAACCCCCTTGCCGCACTCCATGGTGACTCGCGACGGCTACTCGCTGAGCTCGCCGCGGACGACGCCCCCGAGCAACTGCCCGGACTCCGCCATCACGAACCGCAAGCTGTCGAGGTAGTCCAGCACCTCCAGCAGCTCATGCCCGTCGAAGTTCTCGACCGCGTCGGCCAGCTCGCCGCACTCGCGCAGCGCGTTGGCCAGGTTCTGTCGCGCCTTCATGCCGCGCTGGTGCAGCGGATCCCCCGGATCCCGGTAGTTCTTCATCTCGTCACTCCGTCGCGTGGTCGGCCGTCTCCGCGGGCCGCATTTCCTGCACACCACCGCCCCGACGCGGCTGCGCGCGCGCCACCGGCTGGTGAATCGGTCCCTCGCGCAGTTGCAACGCGATCACGAGCGCCACCACCGCCAGCGCCGCGTTGGCGAAAAACGTGAACTGCAGTGCGTCGGCGAAGGCGACGTGAATCGCGTCGGTGATCGCCGCCATCTGGTCCGGCACCTGCTGCAGCGTCGCCGCGATCCGCTCGAACTGGCTCGCCTCGGCCTGTCGCACCAGCGTCGCCTTCAGCTCCGGATCCAGTCCCATCCCGGACAACCGCGCCTCCGCCTCGATGCCGGTGCGCGTCTGCAGCAGCGTGCCCAGCACCGCGATACCGAGCACTTGCCCGATGCTGCGGGTCGTGTTGAAGATGCCGCTGGCGCTGCCGGCGATCCCGCGCGGCACCTCCCGCATCGCCGCCGACGTCAGCGGCGACATCGTGATGCCCATGCCGATGCCGGTCACGATCATCGGGAACATGAGGTCCACCCATGTCGTGTCCGGGCGCGAATGCCACGCGATCAGCGCGATGCCGAGCGCCGCGAGAGCGGTCCCCGCGATCATGAAACGACGCGAGCCGTAGCGGTCGGAGAGGCGCCCGGCGAGCGGCGCGCAGATCAATTGCATCACCGCGGTCGGGGCCGTCACCAACCCGGCCTCCAGCGGCGTGTAGCCGATGCCCGCCTGCAGGAACAGCGTGAGCGGAAAGAAGATGCCGAACACGCCGAACGACATGATGACCTGCATCGCGTTGGCGACGGCAAAGTTGCGAATCTTGAACAGCTCCAGCCGCACCATCGGCTCGGACTGCCGGCGCTCCCACCACAGGAAGGCGACGAAGGTGAGGAGCGACGCGACGAGCAGCCCGAGGATCTCCGGGCTCGTCCACCCCACGCGGTTGCCCTCGATCAGCGCGAACACGAGCATGAAGATGCTCACGCCGGAGAGGGCCACGCCGCCCCAGTCGAGCCGGCGCGAGGCCGCCTCGTCGCGCGTTTCCGGCAGGTAGCGCAGACTGGCGACCACGCCGATCACGCCGATCGGCAGGTTGATCAGGAAGACCCACTCCCACGGGTAGTATGTGGCGATGAATCCGCCGATGAGCGGACCGGAGATCGCGCCCAACGCCACCACGCCGCCCCAGATGCCGAGCGCGCCGCCGCGCTTCTCGGGCGGAAACACCTGCGTGATGATCGAGAGCGACTGCGGCATCATCATCGCGCCGCCGA
>JAEVYR010000515.1 GCA_023392645.1 Chloroflexota bacterium
GGGAGCCGATCGAGAGCACCGTTGAGTCACCAGTCGCGCACGCGCTGGTCAGGTTCGCCGGGACGCGAAACGCCCCGGCGGAGCAGCCGGGGCGTTTCGGGAGTGATCGATATGGGCCGCAGCGGTCAGTCGCCGCTCGCGGTCATCCGGTGCGGGCGCGCCGCCGGGATCGGCTTGAGCGCGCGCGGGCGATAGAGGTGACGGATGCGAGCTTCCAGCGCCGAGGCATCGCGCAGGCGGTCGACCCGCTCGTAGGCCTGGACGGCAGCCAGCATGCCGTTCCGAGGCAGGTCCCAGAAGCCTGGCAGCGCCGCGAGGTCGATCGATGCGTCCTGCGCGGCGGTTGAGAACGCCTCGATCGCTTCGGCCAGCTTCCGGCCGCGGGCGAGAAGCACGCCACGCTCCGCCGCGAGACGGGCGGCGCGCGCGGAGCCCGGCATCGGCGCTGCCTCCGCCTGGCGCGCGCGAAGCTGTGGATGACGCTGCCATCGCTTCTCCGGCGCGTCGTCCGCCTTCTCGCTCGCCTCCACCACGCGCAGCGACTTCCGGGCCGGCGGCGACGCCGGCAGCGCGCGCAGCGACGAATGGGTATGACTGGCGACTTCTTCGGGCAACTGGTGGTCGGACGAGCGGCCGAAGACGTCGATGAACACCCGTCGACAACGATCGAGCAGCGTATCGCTTCGCATTTCGAGTTCCCTCACGGCCAGATCGGTCATGATCATCGTATCCCTCTCCCCAACTGGCGATCCCGGCTCCTGGCCGGCGGTCGAACGCGCCGCTCGCATCTCCGGGTCACGCCTCCCCCAAGGCAGTTGACCCGGCGCGCGGAAATCCCACCGGATTCCGCGGGTACGCCGCAACTTCATCTGATCCCCTGGACACCACGGCATCGATGCCGTGCTCGGAGCGGGTGGGTCAGAAGCGGGGCGACCTGTGACGAGCTGGCACATCTCCAGTGCCATCGATGCTACCACGGCGATTGTACGTACACAAGGTGGATCGGGCGATGTATCTGGTGCAGATTGTGTGACGCCTCCGACTCTCCGGGGGTGTCGCCGTGGTCGAACCGACAGAATGCGCCGGATCCGGGCGCTGATGCGCGATCCAGCACCACAAGTGAGCCGTTCCCTCGGGCGATTCACCCTGACACTCAGGTGCTGGGTGCGATGGAACGACGGGACGTCGCCGGCGCTTTTCGCGTGCAGGTGAAAACGTTGCCGGGTGACGCGATCTGCTACGGTTTCTGGATGACGATTGGCGCGTGAATCGGCCGGTGGCCGCGCACGCTGGCGAGGATATCCGGATGACCGAACGAGACACGCAACCCGAACTCGACGAGGCGGCGTCGCTGGCGGTCGATCTTGCGCCAGTGGCGGACGCCGTTCGCGCCAGCCGGAGGATGGTGGTTTTCACCGGCGCGGGCATCAGCACCGAATCGGGCATTCCTGATTATCGAGGACCCAATGGGGTGTGGAAGACGAACCGCATCCCGACGGTGGAGAATGTCCGCACCGACCGGGCCGGCCGCGAGGAGCGGTGGGCTCAGCAGCGCGAGCGGTATCCGGAGATGGTCGCGCGGGAGCCGAACGCCGGGCATCAGGCCGTCGCCGAGCTGGAGCGTTCGGGCCGGGTGTCGGCCATCGTCACCCAGAACATCGACGGGCTGCATCAGAAGGCGGGATCGAACCCGGATCGTGTGCTCGAATTGCACGGATCGTCGCACTGGGCGCGTTGCATGAACTGTGGGCGCCGCTATCCGATGGCGGAAATCGTGGCGCGGGTGGCGTCCGGCGAGGCGGACCCGCGCTGCGAGGTGTGTGGCGGCGTGCTGCGGTCGTCGACGATCCTCTTCGGCGAGGCGCTGCCCGAGCGGACCTTGCGGCAAGCGGTGGACGCCAGCTCGGCGGCCGACATGATGCTGGTGGTCGGCAGCTCGCTCGCGGTGAAGCCGGCGGCGCAACTGCCGGTGCTGGCGCGACGAAACGGCGCCGGCCTGGTGATCGTCAATCGGGAGCCGACACCGCTGGACGAAATCGCCCACGCCGTGGTGCGCGGCGAGGCGGGGCCGGTGCTGGCGACACTTGCCGATCTGGTGCTCGACGGCTCCGGTGGCGGCGACGCCGCGGCGGAGAAAGGATGACGCGCATGGCGATGGCGACGGGTGACCGGATCAACGTCGATCTCGATCACAACTGCTTCGGGTGCGGCCGGCTGAACGAGTACGGCCTCCAGCTCGCGTTTCACGCGGACGAGCGCGGCGGTGTCTGGGCCGATTTCGTGCCGGTCGAGCGATTCGAGGGATACACCGGCATGGTGCACGGCGGTGTGCTCAGCACGGTGCTCGATGAGGTGATGGCCTGGTCGCTGTACCGGCATGCGACCTGGGCGGTGACGGCCGAGCTGACGGTGCGGTTCCGGGCGCCGGTGCGGGTGGGCGAGGTCACCCGGGCGACCGGATGGCAGGTCAACGCGCGGGGCCGGCGGATCGAAATGGCGGGCGAGATTCGCCGACGCGACGATGATGCGGTCCTGGCAACGGCGACGGCGCTGTTCATCCGGGTACCGGAGGCGCAGGCAGCCGCCTGGCGCGATCGATACCTGATGCGAGAGGAGGGCGCGTGATGCAGGTGTACCTGGGCGGGCCGATGTTCACCGCGGCCGAGAAGCGCTATAACCTTTGGCTGGCCGGCGAGCTTCGCGCGGCGGGGTTCGAGGTCTACTGCCCGAACGAGAGCGAGCCGATCAACGACAAGACTCGCGACGACATCACGGCGGAGAAGGTATACGACGTCGATATCGCCGCGCTCGAAGCCAGCAATGTCTATCTTTGTCAGGTCAGCGAAGACTCCGGCACCAACTGGGAAGCCGGCTATTTCGACAGCCTGTCGCGCCACGTCGATCCGGGTCGCTATTGGGGGGTGCTCGGCCTGGCGACCGATATCCGGCTTGACGCGACGCCCAGGCCGCATCAGACCGGCATCGAGAACGCGGCGCTGCACGTCAACCAGTTCGTCGCGGGCGGCCTGCTGCGATCGCTCGGCGTGGTCTACGACGAGGAATCCCTGATCGCTCGCTTGCGGACGATCGCGTCCGATCACGGTGTCACGCTGCATCCGAAGGCGTGACGCCGTTTCAGGTCCGCAGGGTGTTGTCTGGCACCTGTGACAGGACCTTGCCGGCCTGCTCCTGCGCCGAGGCAATGAGCAGGTTCAGCGCCGTCAGCAGCGGGCTGACATTCGCCTCATCGAGCACGTGCAGCGCGAGCGCCGTCTCCTCTTCGCTCATCGCGATGGAGGCGCCGCCCGGTCCCGCGGCGCGGACGGCGGCCAGCCAGGCGCGCGCGTGCTCGTTCGTCTCGCGCAGGCTGCGATGGAGATCCTCGGCGAGCGATGCCCGTTGCTCGATCGAGGTGCCCGTGGCCGGCAGATCCGCCTCGGTCGCGACCACGTTCGGCTCCTCGCCCTGCAACCGGCGCCACGTCGCCGGCGTGGTGGCGAGAATGAAGGCCACCTGGTCGCTTTCGGCGTTGGCGACGAGCCGCGGCCCGGGGGTATCGCGTTCGGCCGCCTGCTCGAGCGTCGTCATCGCCTGGCGATAGAGGTCCGCGCCAGTCCCCTCGCCGTCGTCCCCCTGTTCCTCCAGTGCATAGACGTAGACCAGGAAGGCGGCCGCGCCGACCGAGGAGTCCAGCTCGACCGAGTAAATCGCGGAGTTGGCCGTATCGCTGATCTCGGTGAGCTCCGTGGCGATGGCGGCGGGATCGTCGCCCACGTCGAGCGCCTGCGCCAGGAAGCTGGCGGCGGCGAGCGCGAGCGGGGAGGGTGGGGTCGTGGTGGCGTCTGTCATCATGGTTCCCGGGTATGCGCGATACGGGCGATCGGCAGATCGCTGAGTGAAGGGTACGAC
>JAEVYR010000526.1 GCA_023392645.1 Chloroflexota bacterium
GGCCACGACCGCGCCCAGACCCGAGCGGATCACCGCCATCGTCAGCAGGATCAGCAACGCATTGACGACGATATCGGCGACCGGCGTGGGTTCCACGTCGATGGTGGCGTCGAGGAGGGGCAGCAGGAGCAGCGCCAGCGGGACAGCGACGGCGAGCGTGCGCGCGGTTGGATCGCCTGGGGGCCGGCGGCGCAGGAACCGATTGGTGACGGCGCCGCCAACGATCGCCAGCACGATGCCGATGCCGATCGCGAGGTAGTACCACTCGGGCAGCACGGTCTCGGGTTCGAAGAACGCGGCGTGGGTAGCGGGGTCGAGCGCGCGCAGCAGCGCGGTGGCCACCGTCGTCGTGAGGGAGACGACGGTGATGGCGAGGATCGCCGGCGCGGCGCGGAGCAAGAGCCGGCCACGCCCCGACGATGCGCGTGTGACGGTCGGCATGCCGCGGTGCAGGAACCACTCCTCGATCGCGATGGTCCCGTGGTCGCCGGGCGCCGGCGCGGTGGTGGGTGGCTGAGTCGATGGCACGTCGGCCGAGCGGAGTGCGTCCACGAGCGATCCCGGTGGGTGGCGGCCTTGCGCCGGACACCATCAGATGAAGCAACGATCCTCGCTGGGCATCATACGCCGTAGGGCCCAATCGGGCCAGCGGGACCAGGCGGGCATCGCACCGGTCGCGAACCCGGGTTCGGCGTCAGAGGTCGACGTTTTCGCGGTGGCCCCAACGTTCGCGCTCGTCGACTGCCGCGGTCGGCGTGGCGCGGACCCAGCACCGCTACCAGCCGGGGAGGTGGTCGTCGAGGGCGAGGATCGCCTCCAGCGCCGGGTCGCGGTTCTTGCGGTAGGTCGCGAAAGTCGGCGGCGTGAAGAGGTCCGGTGCGATCCAGATGCGGTAGTCGCCGGGCCACGTACCGACCCAGCGCAGATCGGAGACATTCATCTCAACCCCGCTGTATGGTAGCGTCCAGTGCCAGGTCTCGCCGACGAAGCTCGGGCTCGACCCGGTCGGCTCGCCGACGAAGATGGCCTCCGTGTGGAGGTCGAGGAAGCTTGCCATGTTCTGCGCCGCCGAGAAGGTGCGCCGGCCGATGATGACGAACAGGCTGCCCCGCCGGTTGAGCGGGCTGGCGACGATGTGGTGGAGCAGTGGCAGCGAGAGGAAGGTGTTGCCGCCGTCGTTCCAGCGCAGGTCGAGCACCAGCTTGTCGATCGGATGGGTGTCGACGAACGCGAAGAGGCGCTCGGTGAACGCCGCCATCGGCTCGGCGGCGGCGTCCTGCACGCGGTTCACCTGGGCATAGACCGCCCGCTCGACGGCGAGATGCTGGAACCAGTAGGCGCTCCGCGCGTTTCGCAGGTAGAGCGGCAGCGGCGCGGGCAGCGTCTCTGGGTAGAACACCCAGCCGTCCGGTGCGGGCTTGTCGTCGCGGAAGTTCCACGACCGCTCCGCGGGTTCGGCGGCGAGCTCAATCTCCCGCGTCTCACCGGCGGGTGTCTCGATCGTCAGTGGCAGCCGGTCGGGATCGGGAATCAGCCCAAGCGCGTGGAGGATGCGCGGCTGTCGCAGTCGCGGCGTAACGGTCTCCCTCACCCACTGGTCGTTCTCGTTGTCGCGGACCATCATCGGGTCGAGCGCGGCCAGTACCTCGTCAGGCATGTGCTCACCGAACCGGAGCACACGCGAGCCGGGAAGATCGGCGTGCCCCGGCGACGCCGCGACGATGTGCAGCCCTTCTTCGAAGAGATAGATCTGGATTGGCGCGGAGCGCTGCAGGTCCTCTCGGTCCTTCGGCGGGCGCGCCCGGGCGTGGGCGTCATTGAGCAGCCGGAGGATGCACTCGATGCGGAGGATGACCTGGGTGTCACTCAGGTCGCCGACCTGGGCGTCGAGGGTGGCGATGGCGGCGTCGAAACCCGCCTCTGGCGTCTCCCGGAACGGGACGTAGGCCCGGCGGCGAATCTCGGTCGCGAGGTAGCGGAGGTCGAGACGCCAGCCCGCCTCGCGGGAGAGGGCGGCGGTGTCGGGCGGGCCGACCAACTCGCGGAAGCGGGCATGATCGTGGAGCGAGGCGAGGTCGTCATCCTCGCGAGCCGTGTCGACCCGGCGGTAGCCAAGCTCCCAGGCGCGTTCCAGCCAGCCGATCGCCTCGCCGGGCTGGTCGAGGCGGGCGTGGCAGCGAGCGATCTGCACGGCGATATCGGCGGGGAACCCATGGCGCGGGTCGAAGCCGTGGCGGAGGTCGAAGGCGCGGCGGTAGGCGTCGATCGCGCCGGGGAAATCGTCGATCCGGTAGCGGGTTTCACCCAGCCGGGACCAGTGGCGGCCCTCAACGGGGTTGGCCTCGACGACGCGTGCCCAGAGCGCCGCCGCTTCGTCCCACATCTCGGACGCGGTGGCGTCTTCGGCACGGGTCACGGTGAGCAGAAAAGTCCCGGGGTCGTTCGTGCGGTCCATGCGCTGTCCATCCGGTGTGAGGATTGGGTGTGTTGCAGTCCCGACGCAGCCGTCGCGTAGGGGCGGACCTCGGTCGTATAGGCGACGGCGAGTTGTCCGCCCGGTGGTTGCGGATTCATGATGCCACCAACGTCTGATACTCGCTACCAATACACGCTCTCATCCCAAGCCGCCGCGCAGCGGCGTGCCGAAGCGCCCTCCCCACTGACTCCTCTCCAAAGGAGGGGAGAACCCTCCCCCGATTGTTCCGCCTGCAAGGCGAGAACCATCGGTCGGTGGCTTGTAGGCTGCAAACTGACAACCCTTGTTGTGACTATTCACGAAGCACCGGACCGGATTGCCTCGGGCTTTCAGCCCGGACACTCCGGGAGATTCTTCGACACGGCTTCGGCG
>JAEVYR010000551.1 GCA_023392645.1 Chloroflexota bacterium
GCTGGCGTCGTTTCGGATACAGTAGACGCAGGCGGCACTCCGGCCGCGGGCCACGATCGCGGAGCGAGCGGCGATGATCTCGATCAAACGCGCCTACGACGATGCCGCGGCCAGCGACGGCCGGCGCTTTTTGGTCGAACGCCTGTGGCCCCGTGGCGTGCGCAAGGCCGATCTCGAAATCGACGCGTGGCTGAAGGATGCCGCGCCGACGACCGAGCTGCGGAAGTGGTACGGGCATGACCCGGAGAGGTGGCCGGAGTTCCAGCGGCGCTACCGCGTCGAGCTGGACGCGAGCGAGGATGCCTGGCGACCGCTGCTCGACGCCGCCCGCGCGGGCGATATCACCCTCGTGTACGCCGCGCGCGATACCGAGCGCAACAGCGCCGCGGTGCTCCGCGAGGTGCTGACCGAACGACTCAACGACTGACCGCAGGCGCGGCATGCAGGAGACCCGATGCGATTGTTGCTGATCCGCCACGGGCAGACCCGCGGCAACATCGAGAATCACCTTCAAGGCGACGACGATCCGCTCACCGATCTCGGCCGGCTGCAGGCGCGGACCACCGCCGCCTGGCTGGCGCGCCATGAAACGATCACCCATCTCTACGCGAGCCCGCTGGCGCGCGCGTTCGAGACGGCGACGATCATCAGCCACGCCATCCGGCACGAGCCGATGATCGAGCCGGGGCTGGCCGAGCTCAACATCGGCATCGCCGCCGGCACGCCGTTCGCGATTTGGGCCGAGCGCCACCCCGAGCACATCGAGCAGTTGATGGATTCGAGACGGCGCATGGACTACTTCTGGGAAGGCGGCGAGGACGGCCATTCCTTCCGCGATCGCGTTTTCGCCGCGTGGGACCACATCGTCAACGAGCACGTCGGCTCCGACGACACCGTGGCGGCGGTCTCGCACGGTGGGGCGCTGGCGTGGATCGCGGCGCGGTTGCAGGAGCTGCCCAACAACGTCTGGCCGGAGGATCCGTTCAACAACCTGTCGATCAGCGAGATCACGATCGCCGCCGACGGCGAGTCGACGGTGATCGAGTGGAACAGCGTCGCTCATCTCGAGGCCGCCGGCGTCGAGGTAACGTAGGCAGGCAGAACCGAGGAACCTCGCTCCGCGCAATGTGACAGGTCCCTCCGCGGCGGCAGTCCACGCTACCGGTGCAACGCGAAAAGCCGAAGACACGGGGTATGCTTGACGGTGGCGGCTGATCCGCGCCGCCGCTCGATTCCACGCGCGCACGCATATCCCGGGATACCGCTCGCATGACCCTCCGCATCCTCGCCGTTTCCGACGAAGTCGACCAGCGCATCTACAGCCCCACGGTCAAGGACCGCATGGGCGATGTCGACATGGTGATCGGGTGTGGCGACCTGCCCGCGAGCTATCTCGAGTTCCTCTCCGACGCGCTCATGCGCCCGGTCTACTACGTGCTCGGCAACCATGCGGAGGAGCTCACGCGCGCCGGCGAGCGCGGCGTGCCGAAACACCCCGAGGGGGCGATCGATCTCGGCGGCAAGGTCGTCCGCGATCCGGGCAGCGGGCTGATCATGGCCGGCTTGCCGGGCTCGATCCGCTACTCCGAGCACGAGCCGGTGCAGTACACCGAGTGGCAGATGATGTGGATGGTCCTGAAAATGACGCCGAGGTTGCTCTGGAACCAGGTCCGGCACGGCCGCGCGCTCGACCTGCTCGTCACCCACTCGCCCCCTCGCCATGTCAATGACCGCGAGGACATCGCCCATCGTGGGTTCAGGGTCATGCGGCGCTTCCTGCGCTGGTTTCACCCGCGCTACCAACTCCACGGCCACGTGCATCTCTACGACAGGTCGCAACCCAACACGGTTCGCTTCATCGACACCGATGTGATCAATGTCTTCCCCTACCAGCGCCTCGAGCTTGCCTTCGATGCACTGTGCCAACCCGCGCCAGGGGCGACCGACACCCCCACGGCCGACCACGTCGCGCCGGAGGTGGAGCACCAGTCATGATGGAAGACCAAATCCGCAACGATTTCGAGCGGGCACGCCAAAAAGCCTTCAGGAACGACATCAAATCGGCCATCAGCGGGCGCCCGAACGACCTCATCCCGTTCCATGAGGTCCGCCGCCGCCTCAGCCCGGAGGCCGAGAGCTATCGCGGTATGCGGGAGGTACCGGTCAGCCGGATCGTCGGCAGCATGGACCGCTTCCGCGATTTCGACCGCACCTTCCTGCCTCGCAAGAAAGCCACGCGCAACCGGTGGACGCGCATCGACCGCGCCTACTACGAGGATATCCGCCTGCCGCCGATCCAGCTCTACAAGGTCGGCGACATCTACTTCGTCAAGGACGGCAATCACCGCGTCTCCGTGGCGCGGGACCGCGGGGTGGAGTTCATCGATGCCGAGGTGATCGAGGGGCATGTCCGCGTGCCGCTGGACTCGGCGATGTCGCCCCAGGAGCTGCTGTTGCAGGCGGAATACGCGGAGTTCCTGCGTCGCACCGATCTCGACATCCTCGAGCCGGACCACGACATCCGCCCGACGGCGCTCGGTCGCTACGACGTGATCTGGGAACACATCGAGGGGCACCGAAGCTGGCTGTCGTGGATCTGGCACCGGCAAGCGACCGTCCACGAGGCAGTGAAGGATTGGTACCAGTACATCTACCTGCCGATCGTGCGGGTGGTGCGCGACCGCGGCGTGCTGGACGCCTTCCCGCGGCTGACCGAGGCGGATATCTACCTGTGGGTGATGAAGCACCGGGCGGAGCTGGGCGAGGAAGCGGGGCACGATATCGGCCCGGTGGAATCGGCGGAGGACTACGCCGAGATCATGACCGGCGATCGCGGCGTGGGCGACATCATCAGCTCGGCGCTGGGCCGGACAAGCCGGGATCCCGACGCGGCGGTCGAGCAGCGCCGCCGTCGTCGCCGGCTCCGCCGCTGGCCTCGCCCCCGCGCCGGCCGGTAGACGCGTGTTGAAATAGAGACACCATGAAATGGTGTCATTCTGAGCCGAGGGAGGCGCGAATGCGCCCCCCTCGTGTCGAAGAATCCCCCGATTGGGCCCACCCTCCGGGTGGGCCCAATCGGTCCGTTACCTGTTCGTTGAAAACAACCAGCAAAGGTGAACGGCATGGCGAAGTCACGGACCGCTCGTCGCGGC
>JAEVYR010000490.1 GCA_023392645.1 Chloroflexota bacterium
GATCCAGACGTCGCCGCCATCGCGCGAGTAGCCTCGTCCCGCGTCGTATCGCCTGATCGCCGCCCGAATGACGCCGGTAAACTGCCGGGAAACCTCGCTTCGCCACGCCTCCGGGACGGTGACGGTAACCACGAATGGCGGCGGCGCATCGGGTGCGACCGGGCCGTCGCCGGTGGTCCATCCGTCCAGCTCGAGAAATGCGATGTGCGTCATCCGGCGGGCGCGCTTCATCGTTTCTTCCGGGGCCATGTCGGTTTCCCCGACCGTTCCCGACGTGATCGACGCTGCCATCCTGGCGCGCTCGTTGTCGCTCATGGCTCCACGCGGGCAGGTGATCTCGATCAGGTTCATGCGCGCCTCCTGTGTTGTCATCGGTCGCACCGCCAGGAATACGTACATTCGTACGTATTCTATTTGAGTACAATCGTACGGAAACTCTGGGTTCGGGTCAAGGGATGTGGAGAAATGGGTCGCAGGCCGAGGTTTGAGCTGGAAGAGGTGCAAGATGCGGCGCTGGCGGTGCTCGACGAACGGGGCATCGCCGGGCTGTCGGTGCGCGCGGTGGCCGATCGGCTCGGCACCGGCGCGATGACGCTGTACACCTACATGGACACGCACAGCGACCTCGCCGCGCTGGCTGTCGACGGCGCGCTCCGGCATGTCGTGCTCCCGCGCGCGTCGCACCCCGACTGGCGCGACGACGTGCGCGCGATTTGTCACGCCGTTTGGCGCATCGTGCGCGTTCATCCCAACGCGATCCCGCTGATCCTGGCGCGCCGATCGCGATCCGCACATTTTCTCGAAATCGCCGAAGCCCTGCTTGTCGCCCTCGCGCGGTCGGGACGCACCGGACACGACCTGCTCGTGGCCTTTCGGGCGGTCACGACACTCGCGACCGCCTTCGCGCAAACCGAGATCGGCAGCGCGCTGAGCACCGAAGCAGGCTCGACGGATGCTGCCGCCGTGATCGACCAGTTTGCTGCGCTCGACAGGCACGCGTACCAGCGGTTGGTCGAGATTGCCGAGGCTGCGAGCACCAGCGACCCCGAGACGGAATTCCTGCAATCCCTGGACGCGCTGCTGGCCGGTCTGGACGCCGAGGCACTATCATCTTCCGAACGGCGCTGAAGGTTGCGCGCATGTTCGTCCCGCACCCGCGCGGATGACCGCACCGCAGCGATGGCCCCCTTCCCCCATAGTATCCAGAGGGTTCCTCATGTCGCTCCAGCAGGAGATTCTGACCGTCATCGACCGGTACGAGGCCGAGGTGGATTTCTCGGGCGTGGTGCTGGTGCGACAGCGCGACGAGGAGGTCGTCCACGAGGCGCGTGGGCTGGCCCACCGGGGCTTCGGCGTGCCCAATACCGTCGACACCCGCTTCGATATCGCCTCGGTGACGAAGATCTTCACCGCCGCCGCGATCATGCAGCTCGTCGACCGGGGCGAGATCGCGCTCGACACCCGGGTGATGCCCTTCCTCGGCATCGACGGCACCGCGATCAGCGACGACGTCACGGTCTATCACTGCCTCACCCACACCTCGGGCATCGGCGACGATGCCGATGAGGAGGCCGGCGAGGACTATGCCGACCTCTGGATCGACAGGCCGAACTATTCGGTCCGGGAGACGCGCGACTTCCTGCCCCAGTTCGCCGACAAGGAACCCAATTTCGAGCCTGGCGAGGGCACCCGCTACAACAACGTCGCCTTCGTGCTGCTCGGGCTGGTGATCGAGCAGGTTTCGGGGTTGGCGTACCGGGATTACGTGCGGCAGCACATCTTCGCGCCGGCCGGGATGGCCACGGCAGACTTCTGCGCGATGGACGAGGCCTGCCCGAACATGGCCGAGCACTACGCGGCGGTCGAGCGCGACGACGGCACGGTCGGGTGGCGGAAGAACATCTACTCCTACCCGCCGGTCGGGTCGCCGGACGGCGGCGCGACGGTGACGGCGCGCGATCTCGGCCGCTTCGTCGGCGCGATCCGCTCGGGCGCGCTGATGGGCGAGGATGCGGCGCGGGAGCTGCTGCGGCCGCACGTCAAGCGGCGGGATATCGACGGCGGCAGTCTGTGGAACGGATTCGCTTTCGAGTTCACGGTCGACGCCGGGGGCGAGATCGTCCGCTTCGGCAAGGACGGGCAAAACGCCGGCGTGGCCAGCTTCGCGACGTGGTTTCCGGAGCGCGACATCGCCTGCGTGCTGCTCGCGAACCAGGATTGCGACGTCTGGGCGATGCAGCACGAGCTCAACCCGCTGTTCAGCGACTGGTACCGCCAGGGGTGACGGGCGGCGCGAGCACCGATCGCCTTGGCCCAAACAGCCTGTCATTTCGACCGGAGCACCCGGAGGGTGCGAAGCGGAGAAATCTCTTGCGCAAATACGCCAGCACCGAACGCAAGCGATCTCTCCACGCGCCTGTCGGCGCTTGGTCGAAATGACACGGAATCCGGGAATCTTTTGCGGTTCGCGCCACCTGGTCCACCACGGTTCACTCGACTTCCGTATCCAGCATCGGAGATCCGGCACAACCCCGTAGTGCCGCCCCTGTGGCGGCCTGCGACGAGCGGCCGAGACCAGGCTGGTTGATGGTGGGTGGTGCGCGGTCATCACCCGGATTCCGGATGAGGCAGAGGCGCGGAGATCGGTTCGACCGCGGTGACGACGCGGTGCGGTCGCCATCGGGATGGGCTTCCCGGACCACGCGACGTCGATCGGTGCATCGCAGGCTCCGACCCGGACCGCGCCGGTTTGAGGCGTGCCGGCGTGTTGGCGGGGATGTCGCGCTGCGGGTCGCGACGACCCCGCGCACCTAGGCGCGGGGCTACGGGTGTTTCGGTCGCGGCCGATGGGGCAACGATCGCTAGGCAGGGGCACTCGCGTGGCTGTCGGTCGTCGGGACGGCGCCAGGGTCATGCGTCGGCAGCGAGTCGCCCTCGATGTCGACGTTGGGCACGAGGCGGTCGAGCCACGTCGGGAGCGCCCACGCGCGGTCGCCGAGCAGGAACATCACGGCCGGCACCAGCGTCATCCGCACCACGAACGCGTCGACCAGCACGCCGACGGTGAGGGCGAATGCGATCGACTTGATGATCGGATCGTCCTGAAAGAGAAACCCGCCGAAGACCGACGCCATGATCAGCGCCGCGGCGCAGACCACGCGCCCGCTCTGCTCCAGGCCGTGCAGCACGGCCGCGTGCGCGCCGTCGCCGTGGTGGAACCGCTCCCGCATGCGGCTCACGAGGAAGACTTCGTAATCCATCGCCAGCCCGAAGAGGACGCCGATCAGGATCACCGGCACGAAGCTGACGATCGGCGCGGCTGACGAGACGTTGAAGAGGTCGGCCAGGTTGCCGTCCTGGAAGATCCACACCGTCGAGCCGAGGCTGACCGAAATCGTGAGCAGGAAGCCGACCACGGCCTTGATCGGCACGAGGATCGAGCGGAACGCCACCACCAGCAGCACCAGCGCGAGGACGACGATCACCGCGATGAAGAGCGGCAGCGCTTCGGCCAGCTTGGCCGACACGTCGATCGCCACGGCGGTCAGGCCGGTCACGTACGGGGTGCCGCCTGCCTGCTCGACCAGCGTCGCGGGATCGCCCCGCAGCCGCTCGACGAGCTGCGTGGTCGCGTCGTCATCCGGGCCGCTGAGCGGGACGATGTTGAGGATGCCGATGGTCCCCGCCTGGTTGAAGGTCGGATCGGTGACGACCGCCACGTCGCGATCCTGGCCGATCGCGCCCTGTACCTCGGTCAGGAGGCCGGCTCGTTCGTCCTCGGGGACATCGCTGGCATCGACGACGTAGATGATGGTCGCGTTGAAGCCCTCGCCGAACCCCTCGGTCAGCAGGGTGTAGCTCTCGTGCTGCGTGCTGCCTTCCGGCTGGACCTCGTTGCTGGGCAGGCCCAGGCGCATGTGCGTGGCCGGGAGGGCGAGGACGCCACAGAGGACGATGCCGGCGATAAGCACGGCAGCGGGGGCGCGCTCGATCAGGCGACCCCAGCGGAGCCAGAAGGACGAGCGAGCGGGGGCTGCGTCGGCGGTGGGCATCGCCTTCGGGCGCAGGCGCTCGCCGGCGAAGGCGAGCAGCGCCGGGATCAGGGTCAGCGCCACGAGCACCGCGATCGCCACGGTCCCGGCGGCGGCGAGTCCCATCACGGTCAGGAAGGGAATCCCGACCAGCGAGAGCGCGGAGAGGGCGATGACCACTGTGAGGCCGGCGAAGACGACCGCGCTGCCGGCCGTGCCGATCGCGCGGCCGATCGACTCCACCACGCCCATGGACGGGTCCGCGAGCTGTTCCCGGTGGCGTGCCACGATGAAGAGCGCGTAGTCGATGCCGACGGCGAGGCCGATCATCAGCGCCAGGGTCGATGCGGTGCTCGACATGTCGACGAACCGGCTGATGAACTGCACGCCCAGCACGCTGATCCCGACGCCCATCAGCGCGGTGAGCAGCGGCAGCCCGGCCGCGACGAGCGAGCCGAGGGTGACCAGCAGCACGACGAAGGCCACCCCGACGCCGATGATTTCGGCCGGCCCGCCAACCTCGGGAACCTCCGAGAAGGCGGTGCCACCGAACTCGACCTGCAGGCCGGCGTCCCGCGCGGGCGCCATGGCGTCCATGGCGGCGTCCCTGGCTTCGTCGGTGACCTCTTCCGGCGGCGACGCGAAGATCACGTCGGCGAACCCGATGGCCTGGTTCTGTGACACGGTGAGGTCGGTCACCGCGACGACGCCGTCAATGCCGCTTGCCGATTTCAGGCTGGCCGCGATCGCCTCCTGCGTCGCGGCGTCGGTCAGGGTGCCGCCATCGGGCGCGGCGAACACCACGCGCAGGGTGCCGGCATTGGCCATCGGGAACTCGGCGGCCAACAGGTCGTTCGCCTGCTGCGATTCGATGCCGGGAATCGTGAAGGTATCGGAGGTGGTGCCCTTGAGCGTCGTGCCCAGGATCCCGGCCACGACCAGGATCGCCACCCACGCCATCAGCACCGCGCCGCGGTTCCGGGCGGCTCCCTGAGCCAGTCGATAGAGCCATTTCGCCATCGCGTTACGTCCTCATGCTCGGGCCGGATCGCGTTCGCCCGGTCTCATCCGTGTGGCCGCGCGGTCGCGACCTGGTCAACATCGTGCACTATACTGCATTTTTGCAGTATAGTGCAAATATGCATCGGAATGACCGCTGGCAACGAAAGGAGGTGGTCGATGAGCGAGCCGGGACTGCGGGAACGCAACAAGATGCGACGGCGCGAGGCGATCGTCAACGCGGCAATGCGGCTGTTCGCCGACCGTGGCTACGACGAGACGACGATTGCCGACATCGCCGACGCGGCCGAGGTCGCGCCACGGACGGTGCTCACCTACTTCGATACCAAGGAAGACATCGCGATGGCCCCGGTCGATGAGCTGGCGGGGCGGATGACGCGGGCGCTGCGGGCGCGCGGGACGGGGATGACGACGCTCGACGTCGTTGCCGCCTGGCTGCGGGCGGAGATGCGCGACGGCGAGTCCCGGCCGGTCGACCACGAGCGACTGCGACGCATGTTCGCGAACAACCCGCGTCTCGACGGGCAGGCGATGGCACGGGTGGCCGGCGTCGCGACGGAATTCACGCAGGCGCTGGCGGACGACATCGGGCGCGACGCTGACGACCCGGCGGCGGGGATCGTCGTCGCGGGGGCGGCGGGGATCATCAGCCACCTCCTGAGCCTGCCCCTATCCAGCGACCGGGATGGCGCCGTGCGGGCCGCGCTGACATTCCTCGAAGGTGGCGTGGCGGGGCTGTCGCGATCCCGTGCGTCAGGCGAGTGATGCCGAAATGAGCTGGTGACCGCGGAATCGGTGATCGTGCCGCTCCTCCGTCGGCTCGACGTTTGTCCGCAGCATCGCATCAACTCGCCAGCCGCCACAGGGGCGGCACTACGCTGTGAACTGAACCGTCTCGCCGTCGGCGGGGATGCGGATGCGATCCAAAGCGACGCCGAGCGCCGGCAGCCGCTCCCGATAGTGCGCCCGCGTCTCCAGGCAGTGGTTGATCGCTTCGAGGTGAACGACGACGATCGTCGCCTCGGGCGCGGCCGCGTGGACCTTCGCTACGTCCTCGGCGGTCATCACGATCGGGTCGCCCTCCAGGAAGCGCGCGCCGCTGGCGTTGACGACGATCACCCCCGGCCGGTGCCGCTCGAGCGCCTCCTCGACCTCATCGCACCAGATCGTGTCCCCGGCGACGTAGACTGTCGGGTCGCCCGGCGCCGCGAAAACGAACCCCGAGACCGGCGCCATCGCCTCTCCGATGTTGCCGGTGCCGTGGTGGCCTGCCGTGCGGGTGATCGTCACCTCGCCGAAGGTGGCCGCGCGGTTGACCGGGCGCACGTCGGTGAAGCCCTGCTCGCGCAGCCGGTCGACATCCTCGGGCTGGCCGAACAGCGGCAGCGCCTTGCCCACGGTCGCCGCGGAGGTGGTGTCCCAGTGGTCCTGATGCAGGTGGGTGACGACCAGCGCGTCGGCGGAATTGACGCGCGCCTCCCATCCCTCGGGCAGCTCGACCAGTGGGTTCCGCCGCTGTTTGGGCGTGTTGGCGATCGGCGGGCGGGCGCCGGCTGGGTCGAGCGCGGGATCGATCAGGAAGCGGTGTCCGCCGATCTCGAGCAGGGCGGCGGCGTTGCGGATCAGGGTGTAGTGCATGGTGTGAGCAATCCTGCGTGTAGCGCCGGCCCTGTGCCGGCCCGTGCGTGCCAGATCCGCGAGCTCACGCTGGGGCAGGTTCGCCGGAGCGGAACACATGCGACCCGCCACCCACGGTCGTGGTCGAGCCGTCCGGCAGGATGACATCGGCCTCGACGCCCTCCGGAACCGTCGCCGTGATCGCGATCGCATCGCCGTCGCGCCGCCAGCCGCATTCGACGCGGCCGTGTCGGGTCTCCAGCGACCCGCGCGCCCAGTCGAGCCCCGGTCCGGGCGTCGGCTGGAGTCGCAGGCGCGCGTACCCTGGCTCGGCCGGGCGGATGCCGGCGACGACCTTGTAGAGCCAGTCGGCGACCGCGCCGAGCGCGTAGTGGTTGAAGCTGGTCATCGAGCCGGGGTTGATCGAGCCGTCGGGCAACATCGAGTCCCACCGCTCCCAGATTGTCGTCGCCCCCATCGTCACCGGGTAGAGCCACGACGGACACCCCTCCTCCAGCAGCAGGCGGTAGGCGGCATCGACGTGACCGGTTTCGGACAGCGCCCAGGTGACGAATGGCGTTCCGGCGAACCCGGTCGAGACGCGATAGCCGTTCGCGGCGGCGAGCTCGGCCAGCCGGTTGCCGGCCGCCGCGCGGGTCGCCTCGTCGAGCAGGCCGAAGTGGATCGCGAGCGCGTAGACCGTCGCGCAGTCGGATCGGACCCGGCCGCCATCGTCGACGTAATGGTCCTTGAAGGCGACTCGGGTGCGCGCGGCGAGGTCGCGCCATCGCCGGGCGTCATCGGGCTTGTCCAGCAGTGTGGCTG
>JAEVYR010000554.1 GCA_023392645.1 Chloroflexota bacterium
AGGCGGCACGCCTCGCGTACGACACAGGGAATGAGGATCATGGTCGAGGTATCAGTCATCGGTGGGTCAGGATATGCGGGCGGTGAGCTCGTCAGGCTCCTGCTCGGGCATCCGAAGGTCACCCTCAAGCAGGTCACGTCCGAGCGGATGGCCGGCAAGTTCATCCGCACCGTTCACCCCAACCTGCGCAAGGTGACGGACATGAAGTTCGTCAAGAGCGACCAGCTCGAGCCTTGCGATGTCATCTTCCTCGCGCTGCCCCACGGCGTCTCGATGGGCAAGCTGCCGGACATTCGCGACAAGGCGAAGATCATCATCGACCTGTCGTCGGACTTCCGGCTCAACAACCCGGACGACTACCCGACCTGGTACAGCCACGAGCACACCGAGCTCGACGCGCTCGGCACCTTCGTCTACGGCTCGCCGGAGCTCCACCGCGACGAGATTCGCGAGGCCGACTGGATTGCCAGTCCCGGCTGCATGTCGACCACCACCATCCTCGGCCTCTACCCGCTCTTCCAGGCCGGCGTCGTGGATCTCGAGATGCCGGTGATTGCCGACGTCAAGACCGGCTCGTCCGGCTCCGGCGGCTCGCCCAGCCTCGGTTCGCACCACAGTGAGCGCAGCGGCGCGATGCGGTCGTTCAAGCCCACCGGCCACCGCCACTCCGCCGAGGTGATCCAGGAGCTCACCGTCAACGGCTGTGCCCCGAAGGTTTCCTTCTCGGCGACGGCGATCGAGGCCGTTCGCGGCATCCTCGCCACCTCGCATGTCTTCCTCAACAAGGACCTGCAGGACAAGGACCTCTGGAAGATCTACCGCGCCGCCTACAAGGACGAGCCGTTCATGCGGATCGTCAAGGAGAGCGCCGGCGTCCACCGCTACCCGGAGCCGAAGCTGCTCTCCGGCAGCAACTGGTGCGACGTCGGCTTCGAGAAGGACCCGCACTCGAACCGCGTCGTCGTCATGGCCGCGACCGATAACCTGATGAAGGGCGCGTCGGGGCAGGCCGTCCAGGCGTTCAACATCCGCATGGGCTACGACGAGACCACCGCTATCGACTTCCCCGGCCTCCACCCGATCTAGAAACACGCCGCAGGGGAGGAGCGCGTCTCCTCCCTCGTCGTGCCGGCCCTGTGCCGGCCACTTTTGATGTATGCCCATGGTTGTCGAACTCGACATCGCCGGCCACAATGGCTGGCCCGTTCCGAACCAGTTCCTGCGCCAGCAGGGCGATGCGTCGACGCTCGCCGTCCTGCTGCCGGGTCAGGGCTACACCGCCCGGATGCCGCTCTTCTACTACGCCGAGCTGATCGCGCTGGAACGCGGCTGGGACGTGCTCAGCGTCGACTACGCCTACCCGGCGCTGGCGTACGACGACGATCCGGACGTTCGCGCCCGGCGGCTCCAAACCCGGAAGCGCGAGCTGGAGGCCGATGTCGAATCGGCTCTCGACGCCGGCCTCGCCCAGCGCGACTATCGGCGGGTGGTGCTGATCGGCAAGTCGCTCGGCACGCGGGCGATGGCACACCTGCTCGCTCGCGGTATCGATCGGGAGATCTGGAACGTCTGGCTGACGCCGCTGATCAACGCGCGCGAGGTGCGGAACGCCATCGAGGCGCATCCCGGGCACACGTTCCTCGCGATCGGCACCGAGGACTTCGCGCACGACGAGGCGTACCTCGACCAACTCCACGATTCGGGGGCGGCGGATGTGGTCACCATTGCCGGGGCCGATCACAGCATCGACATTCCGGGCGACATCGCCGCGTCCGTCCGGGCGGTTGCCGACGTCATCGCGCGACTCGACGCATTCCTGCCGCCCGCGTAGTGCCGGCCCTGTGCCGACCCTCGCGAAATGGGCGACAATAACCGCGAAACCGAGCGACGCGGCGTCCGTAGCCCCGGGTCCTGTGCCCGGGGTCATGCGAATTGACTTGTGAAACGCGGCTCGCGCCGCGACGAATTGAACGTGGGTACGGAATCATGCTTGTCATCAAGATCGGAGGCGGTGCGGCGATCGGCAACGAGGCCTTCGCCAACTTCGCCGCCGACCTCGCCGCCATCACCGAGCCGGTTGTGGTCGTCCACGGCGGCAATGCCGAGTTCAGCCGCCTCTGCGAGCGGCTCGGCATGCCGCCCCAGATGGTCACCTCGTCCACCGGCCGCGTCTCGCGCTACACCGATGCCGAAACGATGGACGCCATGCTGATGGCCTACGCCGGCAAGGTCAACAAGCGTCTCGTCGCCGCCTTCCGCCACGCCGGCGTCAACGCCGTCGGGCTCAGCGCCATGGACGGCGGCATCGCCACAGCCCACCGCAAGCCGATGTTGCGCGGCGAGATCGACGGCAAGAAAAAGGTGCTCCGTGACGACCACGCCGGCACCATTGACGCGATCGACCCGACGCTGATCCGCACCCTCATGGCTGCCGGCTTCGTCACGCTCGTCACCCCGCCCGCGCTCGACCAGGACGAGGGGGTGCCGATCAACGTCGACGGCGACAAGCTCGCCCAGAAGCTCGCCGAGAGCCTCGGCGCGGACGCGCTGCTCTTCTTCTCCGACACGCCGGGGCTGCTGGCCGATCGCCACGACGAATCGACCCTGATCCGCGAGATCGACGCCGGTGACCCGGCCGCCGCCCTCGCCGCCGCCGAGGGCAGGATGGTCGTCAAGGGCGAGCAGGCGGTCAAGGCGGTCGAGCGCGGCGTCGGGCAGGTCGTCTTCGCCGACGCGCGCGTCGAGCGGCCCGTGAGCCGGGCGCTGGCGGGCGAGGGGACCGCGATCAGGAAGGCAGCGGTCGCGACATGAGCGAGCGGCACATCCGGGCGGTCTGTTTCGATGTCGGGGAGACGCTCTTTGACGAGACCCGATTCTGGGCGGAGGTCGCGCGGTACGCCGGCGTGCCCGAGTTCACGCTCGCCGGCGCCCTCGGCGGGCTGATCGAGCGGCGCGAGGGCCACCGCAGTATCTTCGGGTATCTCCAGACCGAGTCGGTCGACCCGATCATGATCGGCTACCGCTTCGAGCGGTCCGATCTCTACCCGGATGTCGTTCGCACGCTCAAGGAGCTGCGCGCCGCGCACTACCGCATCGCCATCGCCGGCAACCAGGGCGAGGGTGTCGCCGAGCAGCTCGCCGCGCTCGATCTCGGCGCCGACGTGATCGGCACGTCGTGTACCTGGGGGTGCGCCAAGCCGGATGCGGCGTTCTTCCAGAGGCTCTGCGACGAGCTGGAGCTGAAGCCCGAACAGATCGTCCTCGTCGGCGACCGGATCGACAACGACGTGCTGCCGGCGATGGAGTTCGGCCTCAATGCGATCCACATCCGGCGCGGGCCGTGGGGGGTGATCCAGGCGGGCTGGCCCGAATACGGTCAGGTACCGTGGAAGATCGATCGCCTGGGGCAGCTCGGCGACATGCTGGATCGGATCGAGGAGACGCTTCGCGACGATGCCTGACCCGCCGCTACTCGTCGCGATGTGTGGCATCCCGTTCTCGGGCAAGTCGACCATCGCCCGGGAGCTGGGCGATCGATGCGGCCTCGCGCTGGTCTCGGTCGATGCGATCGTGCGGGAGCGCAACATCGACGTTGGGTCCCAGCGTGGGTGGGCGAAGGCGATGGCCGAGGGGTTGGCGCGCACGCGTCGCCTGCTGGCGGAAGGGCAAGCGGTGGTCTACGACAATGCCAATCACAGCCGCCGCAACCGGGACCGCTGCCGCCGGCTCGTGAAGCAGAACGACGCGAGATTTCGCCTCGTCTGGGTCGACACCCCGGTCGAAGTCGCGCGACGGCGGCTGGTGGCAAACCGCCAAACGCTCGCGCGGAGCGACGTGCCCGATACCAGCTTCTTCGAGATCGTCGATCAGTTCGAGCCACCGGCTGACGAGCGGAACGTCCTTCGTTTCACACCGGGAATGACGATCGACGACCTGATCCGGTCAATCGCGTAGGGGCGGGGTGTTGTCCGCCCGGTGGCCGCCCAGCGGGCCCGATCGGGAGTAGGGCCCGCG
>JAEVYR010000569.1 GCA_023392645.1 Chloroflexota bacterium
CCGCCGGAACCGGCCGCCGAACGGTCGACGTAGCCATGCACGAAGCCGACGAGGTCGCCGGTGGCCGGATCGACCGCGACCGGCGTCGTCTCTGGCGCGAAGTTGGGGTCGAGCAGGTAGCGGCCGCGCCAGGCGAGCGCGTCGATGGGATCGGCCCAGGCGGCCGCGTTCCAGCAGGCGAGCAGGCCGGCTTCGTCGCCGGCGCGGTAGGGGCGAATGTCGATATCGGGGGGCATACGGATCCTCACATCCGAGGGTGCGGCAGGCCCGCGTGGAGACGAGCTGCCGTAGCCCCGCCCCGAGGTGGGCGGGGTCCTTGGACGAACGCAGGTCGCCGTCGCGTCGAGCCCTCCACACAAACTTCCATACTACGGAGAGGGATTCGCTCCCCGCCCACCTCGGGGCGGGGCTACGAGTGACGATCATTTCATGATCATCTTGCAAGAGGGGACAAGCCTCTCCCCTACTGGTTCGCCTGGGCCTCGGCGATGGCGTCCTCGAGCTCCGAGCGGATGTCGTCGCCGCCGCGCTCTCGCCACTGCTCGATCATCTCGTCGAGCTTGGCGATGTCGGCGCGGCCGGTAACGATCTCGGTGTACGTGTCGAGGGTGTACTGGTTCAGCTCCGCGCCCTTGTCGCCGTTGGTGGGCGAGTAGATGCCGGCGGCCGGGTTGCTGACGGCGACCTTCGCCATCGCCTCGTTGTGCTTCTGCGCGAATTCCGCCTCGTCCGGCTGGCCGGCGTAGTAGAAGTAATTCTCGCTCAGGAACGGGTAGACCAGCGCGCTGCGGTCGGCGGTGCCCTGCTCGGTGAGCTCGAACCCGCCTTCCGGCAACTCTTCGGAGTGAACGCCGGGGATGCCGTAGACGAGGAAGGTGTACTCCTCCGAGCCGAATGGCGCGACGAGGTAGTTCAGGATCCGCAGCAGCTCGTCCAGCTTCGCCTCGTCCTGCGCGGCCTTCGCCGAAATGCCGGTGAAGCCGAAGTATCCCGGCGTCTGGTAGCTGATGCCCTCGCCACCCTCGGCGCCCGGCATGATCACCGGTTCGAGCACGGCCTCCGGCACGATCTCCTTGATCTTGGTGCGGTAGCCGCTCGGGCCGAACACAGCGGCGAACCCGTTGGTGGCCATGCCGGTGCGGCCGCCCAGCAGCAGGTCGGTCGCCTGAGTGACATTCAGGTTGGCCGAGTCCGGATGGTAGGCGCCGTCGTTGTAGAGCTGGACGATGTACTCCAGCGACTGGCGGTACTCGTCGGTCTCCATCGCGTTGACCAGCGAGCCGTCGTCCTCCAGCTTCCAGCCATAGGGCACGTTGAACATCTGGTTGACGATGAAGCTGTTCCACGCCCCGGCGTAGGGCGCGAAGCCGTAGGTGTCGTCGGAGCCGTTCCCGTCCGGATCGTCCTTCGACATCGCGACGAGCATGTCATGCACGGCGGCGGCGTCGGTGAGGTCGGTATAGCCGAGCTGGTCGCCCCAGTCCTTGCGGTAGAAGGTCGGGTCGTTGTTGCGCAGCACGGGCTTGGGCACGCCCCAGATGCGCCCGTTGATGCGGACGGCGTCCCACAGGTAATCGGGATAGGCGGCGAGATTCGGGTAGTCGTTGATGCGGTCGGAGGTGAGGATGTCGGTCAGGTCGGCGAAGGCGCCCTGCTCGATCGCCTCGTAGATGATCGGCCGGGTGGTGCCGGGCAGCAGGAAGAAGAGATCGGGCAGGTCGCCACCGGCGAAGGTGGTGGCGATGCGCTCGCCGTAGCTGTCGATCGGCACGAGATCGGCGTTCCAGGTGACGCCGAGCCGCTTCTCCAGCTCCTGCCAGTACTGGTTGTCGCTCTTCGGGGTCGGGGGCGGCGAGTACGACAGGGCCAGCATGCTGACCTCGCCGCCGCTGCCCGGCACCTCGTCGACGGTCGTGTACGGGTCCGGGTACTTCGTGTAGGCGATCGGCACGCCCTCGACGCTGGAGACGATCGCGCCCTCCGGCGCGGCGGGCGACGCCATGGGCGTGCCCTGGGCACTGGCGCCACCGATCAGCGGCACCGAAAGGGCCGTTGCACCGGCCAGGCCAGCGGATGCCTTGATGACGGATCGCCGGGAATACTTGCTGGAGCTTCCGCCGAGTCGCGACTGTCGCATGGTGCGTTTCTCCCGTGGTGCAAGACACCGTCGATGTGCGGTTACTGTTTCGCAACCGCACAGGTGACCCACGTCGTATTCGCTATGTCCCGTCACCTGCCCCCCGACCAAGGCAGACGACTCCCGGCCGTGTCAACAATTCCCGACGCACGTGGCATCAGCGGACGCCAGATCCGGATGCATCCATATCGGCAAACGAGACGTATCGCTGGCAGGCGCCCGGAATGGCATGTCTCATGCGACCACAGGGATCGAACATTCGGCGACAGGCGAGGAGGGACATCATGAACAGGCGCGCGTTTATGGGGGGCGTGGCGACCGGCGTCATCGCCGTCGCGGCGCTCGGCACACGGGCGGCCACCGCGACGGAATGGCTGCTGGACATGGCGGCGAAGTACAAGGCGCCGACCGGCACGCCGTACCCGCTGGTCGCGCTGCCCACCAAGAAGCTCATGGGGCAGGTCTATGACATCCCGCCCAACTACGAAACGCCGATGCACAAGCAGATCGGCAAAAAGAACTACCCAAACACCGACAACGAGTATTACTACGTGCGCTACCGCGAGCCGATGCCCGCGCAGATCGCCGCCGAGGAATGGGTGCTGAAGATCACCGGCGACGCGATCTCGACTCCGCTCGAGCTGACGCTGGACGACCTTCGCGGATACCCGGAGGTAACGCGGGTCGTCGTCGGCGAGTGCACCGGCCTCGGGCGCGGCCTGCTTCGACCCCCGGTTCCCGGCCTGCCGTGGACCAAGGGCGACGTCTCCTGTGGCGAATGGGCGGGCGCGAGCCTCAAACCGATCCTCGAGGACGCGGGCATCGGCAAGGACGCGAAATTCGTCGCCTTTCGGTCCGACGCGAACACGATCGCCGGCATCCCCGGCGAGGACAAGAAGCGTCCCTACCTGCGCGTCTACAAGCCGGAGTCGGTGCTGACGGATGACGCCATGCTCGCCTACCGCATGAACGGCGAGGACCTGAACGTCTGGAACGGCTACCCGGTGCGGCTGGTGGTGCCGGGCACCTACGCACCGAGCTGGGTGAAGCAGCTCGTCGAGATCGAAGTGAGCACCAAGGAGTTCCCGCTGGAGTGGTCAGGTCGGGAGATCGGACCCGGCTGGCTCAAGACCTACTCCCTGCTCTCCTCGCCGCCGGACGGCACGCGCGTACTCGTCGGCACCGAAGCCGAGGTGGTCGGCATCGCCTGGGATCACGGCCAGGGAATCGAAACGGTCGAGGTCAGTGTGGACGAGGGCGAAACGTGGGAGCAGGCAGAAATGGACGACCCCGTCGACACCTTCGCCTGGCGCGTGTTCCGCCACCGCGTGCCGATCGATCGGGAGGGACCGATGCGCATCCTCAGCCGGGCGACCAGCGCCGATGGCTCGACCCAGCCGGTCGAGGTGCCGCAGGAGGTCTATGACAACGGCGGTCGCCAAAACAACGCTGCCGAAACGTTCGCGCAAATCCTGGTGGGGGTGACGGCATGAGGACGCCCCTTTCCCGCATCACCATGATCGCGCTTCTCGCGAGCACCGCGATACTGGCCACGCTCGGGCTGCATGCCTCCGCGCAGGATGACGAGCCAATCTCGCTGCCGGTCACCGAGGGACTCGAGCTCAAGGAGGGTGAGGGCCGCGAGGCCGTCGTCAACAA
>JAEVYR010000592.1 GCA_023392645.1 Chloroflexota bacterium
CTACAACACCGGGCATGTGATGGTCGTTCCGAATGCCCACGCCGCCGACCTGGAAGAGCTGCATGAGGCGACGCTGGTCGAGATGGCGACGCTGCTGCCCCGCGTGCTGGCGGCGCTGCGGCGCGATCTCGCCTGCGACGGGTTCAACATCGGCCTCAATCTCGGGTCCGTGGCCGGCGCGGGGGTTGCCGAACATCTCCATCAGCACGTCGTGCCGCGCTGGCGGGGCGATGCCAACTTCATGCCGATCCTTGCCGGGACGATGGTCATCCCGGAAATGATCCCCGCTACCTATGCCAAGATTCGCGCCGAGCTCGAACGCGAGATGTACGGCGCCGAACGGTTCGACGTCATTCCCATCACGGACATCGACGGCGGCGTGGTGTGGCTCCGCGACGGTGACGCGCTGACCCTCGAGGTCGAGCCGGATCGGCCCGCCTGGCGAACCGCAATCGAGACACTCGGGGTTGACGGCGCCGAGGTGGTCGGCTGGGCGGGCGCAACTCGCGCCGGCACCGGCGGGACCCGGCCCGGCCTGACCGTGCGCGTGGAACACACGCCCTCCGGACCCGGCTGGGTGCTGGTCTCGCCCGACGACGCTCGGCGGGTGGATGCTGCCCGTCGTGCGCTCGACACCATTGCGCCCTGGATCGCCGCCCCGTAGCCATGACGGTGGGCTAAACTTCCCGGGTGACACCGCCGCGGCCACACTGGCTGCCGCGCTTCCCTTCCTCCTTCGGAGCATCGAATGATCGACGCGTTTCCCGCGCTCCCCTTCCTCGACCGAATCACGTCGCCACGGTACCCCGCCTCTCGCGTGCTGATCTCGGCCGCGTCGATGTTGATTCACCCCATCGTGACGCTGCCCGTGCTGGTCTTTTTGCTCGGCGGCAATCCGGGACAAATCGCGATCTACGCCATCATCGCCGGCATCGCCAGCGGCTTGACGGGCTCAGCCGGCGGGTTCGTTGCCGCTCGCCCCGGGGCCTCCCGCATCGTGATCGTCGGCCTGCTGGCGGTCCAGGCGCTGGGATTCCTCTTCGCGATCGTGGCAGGGCTCGGGGTCGACGGGCTGGGCAACGACGCGCTGCTTCGGCTCGCGGCGATCGCCTTCCTGATGCTGACGCTCCCGGGCACGATGCTCGCCCGCATCGGCGAGCAGGGTCACGAGTTCCGGCGTGCAGCATCGGCATCAATCGGCGGCATCATGCCCGCCGTAACGGGCACACTTCTCGCCGGGTTGACGGTCTGGCGATTGTTCGAAGCCGGCGGCCTGGGGTCGGCCGACCTGCTCGCACGGGCGCTGGTCGGTGGCGCGCTGCTGGCGACGGCAGGCGCGTGGCTCGCGCACTTTCCCACGATTCTCGCCCGGCAGCTTCCCCACCCGGCCCGGCCGATGCCGACCATCGAGTGGCCGGGGATCCTGTCCAATCGCCCCTTGCTGCGCTATGCCGGATACCGGCTGATCGAGGGCCTCGCCCGGTTCGCCGACCCCTTCCTGCTCGTAGGCGTGATCACGCTGATCTCTCCGGGCGTGACCTGGATCGGCGGCGCGGTACTGGCCTTCGCCATCGGCGACTCGCTTGCACGCATTGTGGCGACCCGCGCGTTTCGCCCTTCAAATGTCCGAGGGGTCTTCATCACAGCCGGGTTCTTCCACGCCCTGGCGTTCATCATCGTGGCGTTCGCCGGTGACGTGCTCGGCGCATCGGTGATCTCCGAGCGCGATCTCTCCGAAGGCTGGCGCGATTGGAGCGCGGTGGTAGCCGCGCTCGCGCTCGGCATCAGCTACCAGCTCGGGCGCACCGGCCACGTCGCCTACATCCGCTCGATCACTTCACCCGGCACGCGCGAGCTCTCGCACGCGGCGAGCGGCATCGTCACCGTCATCACCGCCTTCTCCCCGATCATCGCGGTGCTGATTCTGGACGTGCGCGACGTCGCCACGGTACTGCAATTCGGCGCCGGCGCCAGCGTCGTCAGCTTGCTCGCAACCGCGCTGATCGTGCCGACCTACGCGCCGCCGCGCCGCCGCTGGAGCGCCTGGGGTCTTCGCCGGTAGCCGCAAATCCATCCTGCGGGCCCGAGAAAGCTCGGCCCGTGTGAATCTGGAGATCACCGCATGAAGATCGAGACTTTCGCACTTGAGCGCTGGATGACGACGTGGGAGTTGAACGTTACCCACGATATCACCGAAAGCGGCATCTCGCCGATGTCGATCGACGAGCTGCTGCGTGTTGCCGGCGTCGAGCGTCCCGACGTCGTGATAGCCGACCTGATGGCGCGCCCACAACTCTACAGCGAGGCGCGCGGCACCGAGGATCTCCGGCGAATCATCGCGGGCACCTATCGCGACGTCTCGGCCGATGACGTCCTGGTCACCACCGGCGCGATCGAGGCGAACTTCCTCGTCTACAACGCGCTGCTGTCGGCCGGCGACCACGTCGTCATCACCACGCCGTGCTACCAGCAACTCGTCAGCGTGCCGCGGGCCCTCGGGTGCGACGTTTCCGGGTGGCGGGTCACGCCGGAAAGCGGATTTCGCTTCGACCTCGACGCGCTGGAGGCGCTCGTCACCGATCGCACCAGGCTGATCGCGATCAACAGCCCGCACAATCCGACCGGCGCGTTCCTCTCCCAGGCAGACCTGGAGCGCATCGCCGAGATCGCGGATCGGGTCGGAGCCTGGGTGCTGTCTGACGAGGCGTACCGATGGCTCGACCATCCCGACGGCGTGTCCCTGCCGGCACCAATGCGCGACATTTCGCCGAGAGCGGTGAGCGTCGGCACGATGTCGAAATTCTTCGGTTTGCCCGGCCTCCGGCTCGGCTGGCTGGCCGGCACGGCGGAGCTGGCGCAAGCCTGCTGGGAGCTGCGTGATTACACATCGCTCAGCCCGGCGATGCTCAGCGATCGGCTCGCCCAGATCGCCGTCGCCAATCACGAGAGCGTGCGAGCGCGCAACCACGGCATCCTCGCGCGGAACCTGGCGAAGGCACGGGCGTGGTTCGAGGAAAACGCCGACATCGTCTCATGGGAAGAACCGCAGGCCGGGCTGCTCGCCATGGTGAAGGTGCATGGTGTCAACAACACCGACGCGCTGTCGGAGCACCTGGCGGCGAATGCCGGCGTGATGCTCGCGCCGGGATCAGCGTTCGGCCTGCCGGGCTACCTGCGGATCGGAATCGGCCAACGTCCGGAGATTTTCGCCGAAGCGCTCGA
>JAEVYR010000612.1 GCA_023392645.1 Chloroflexota bacterium
CGGTAGGCGTGCGAATGCAGCGAGACGGTGTCGATGAAGCCGTGGTCGGCGAGGAAGCGCGGCGGCGCCACGGGGAAGAGGACGAAGACCACGAGCCCGATCGCGCCGGAGATCAGCAGGGCCGAGCGGTAGGTGGCGAACGCCTCGCGATGCTTCCAGATCAGCCAGCTGAGGGTGCCGGCGATCAGCGGCCAGTGACCGAAGATGTAGACCCGATTGGCGAGTGTCGCCAGCCAGTCGTGCTCCAGCACCTTCCCCTGCAGCCACGGCTCGTGGAAGACGCCGAGCGCGCGCTCGAAGGCGACCACCCGGTCGGCGTTGTCGAACGCCAGCGCGACGCGCGTTTCCATCAGGCCGCGGACGAAGAAGTAGAGCAGCGCGCCGAGCACGATCACCGCCGTTTCGGTGACGACGCGTATCGGGATGAGATGGACGGCGCGGCGCGCGGGAGTCGTCGGCCGGTGGCGATGGGGGTGAATAACGGGTGATGACAGGGCCACGAGGCGACTCCTTCTGGACTTCCGGGCGGTGGGCGGCGCGACGTTGCGCTGCCCTATTCGATGATGCGCCCTGGCGGCGTTGTGCCGAAGCAGGCGACCGGGACCTTTCGAGGGAGGGCTATCCCCCGCCTCTCGGTCGCGGTGCCCGTCACCTTGTCCAAAGAACGACGCCGCGCGCGATTCGTGAGTTCCCGGGACCCGCCGATCGCCCCGCCGGCGTCGTCAATGAGACGAGCCGGGACGCGCCATTGTGACCCTCGAACACGACGAAACCCCTGCCGGTTTGGCAGGGGTTTCTAGTCGAATGAGGGCATGGGGACGGGCCGCTACAGGCCGGCAGGGTACCTGTCGCGGACGAGGTTGAGCGCGATGCCGTGCTCCAGCCATGCCTTCGCGCCGGCCATCAGCAGCGTGAAGCCTCCGACCGAGTCGAGCGCCTGGGCGACCACCGCATCGTCATCGCCGGTGAAACCACTGTTCTCGACTTCGACGAACGTCCCTGCGGGCAGCTCGCGGAAGGTCCACGCGACCGTGGTTGCAGGCTCGCCGGCCGCGGACCATTCGATCACGATCCGCTCGTTGGGCGCGAGCTCGCGGACCTTGACGTCGACGGTGACGCCGTGGTCGTCCCACATCCACTGCACGGGCTTGCCGGCGTCGAGGCGGTCGCTGCCGCGGGAGTACCAGAAGCGGGAGGTGACGGCGGGATCGATGAAGGCGTCGTAGACCTCGTTGAGCGGCTTGCGGATCAGCATGCCGGCGACGGCGACGGGCGTCTGGTTCATGCGCGTGCTCCTTCCTGGGCGATGTATCGGGGGCCAGTGTACAGTCTCGCCCGTGCCGGGCAGAAACGATGCGGGAGGCCCTCATGGCCTCCCGCGATTGCCGGATTTCGATGGTGGGCGGGGCCGGATGCCCTGCCCCTGCCATCGCTACCGAGGAGCGCGCGTGTCTGCTTTCTCGCCTTGCTACTCCCCGACCGGAGCCTGACGCAAGGTCGGCTGCGGCGGCGTCGGCCGGAAGCTCTCCGGCTGGCGCGGCAGGCGAATCGGGGCGAGATCGCCCTCGACGCGGACATCCGGCAGCCAGCCGAGGACGCGCGGGAACCACCAGTTGGCGCGACCCAGCAGCTTCAGCACCGCCGGCACCAGGATCGTTCGGATCAGCGTCGCGTCGAGCAGCACCGCGAAGGCGAGGCCAAAGCCCATCTGCTGCATCTCCACCAGCCGGCCGCCGGCGAAGGAGGCGAAGACCGCGACCATGATCAGGGCGGCGCCCGTGATCAGCCGGCCGGTCTGCTGCAGGCCCATCCGGACCGCGGCGTCGTTGTCGCCGGTGTGGTCGTAGTGCTCGCGCACCCGGCTCAGCAGGAAGACGTGGTAGTCCATCGAGAGCCCGAAGAGGATGCAGAAGAGCATCACCGGCAGCCAGTTGGTGATCGTGTCGACCTCGGTGAACCCAAACAGGCTCGCGCCGAATCCGTATTGGAAGACCAGCACCAGCGTGCCGTAGGCCGCCCCGACCGAGAGCAGGTTCATCAGGATCGAGGTCAGCGGCACCAGGATCGACCGGAACGCGACCATCAGCAGCACGAAGCTAAGCCCGAGCACGAAGGCGAACACGACCGGGAGGTTGTCGATCAGCGCGGTGTCGAAGTCGATCGTCTCGGCGGTGTCGCCGGTGATGTAGACGTCGTCCGCGGCGTCGCCGAAGGCGGCCGGCACCACGTCGGAGCGGAGATCCTTCACCGTTCGCTCGGCATCGTGCGAGTACGGATCGGCCCGGAGGACCGCGTTGACCACCGTCAACTCGCCGTCCTCGCTCTTTTCCGTGGAGACCGCGCCGAAGTCGCCGCTGTCCTGGAGGGTCGTGACGAACGCCTGGATCGTCGAGTCGTCGTTGGCGTCGCCGCTGACGGCAATCTCGACCGGTGAATCCATGCCCGCCGAGAAGTCGTCGGCGAGGATAGTGAAGCCCCGGGTGAAGTCGGTTTCGGGCAGCGAGCTGGTCTCCTGGGAGCCGATGTTCATCGAGAGCACCGGCGCGGCGAGCAGCAGCAGGATCGCCAGCGACGCGACCAGCCACGCCACCGGGCGGCGCATCACGGCCGAGGCGAGGTGCCCCCAGAGACCGCTGCCGACCTTCGTCTCGAACTCGGCGTAGCCGGTGCCGTCCTGTCGCTTGAGCTTGCGCATCATGCCGAAGCGCGGGGCGTTGGCCCAGTCGCCGATCAGGCGAACCATCGCCGGCAGCAGCGTCATCGCGGCGGCGACGGCGACCACGACGACCAGCGCCGCGGAGACGCCCATCGCCTGGAAGAAATTGATCGGCAGCAGCATCAGCCCGAGCAGGGCCAGGATGACCGTGCCGCCCGAGAACATCACGGCCTTGCCGGCACTGCCGCCGGCGCGCTCGATCGCGGTCAGCTTCGGCGCGCCGTCGCGGCGCTCCTCCCGGAACCGCTCGAAGAAGAAGAGCGCGTAGTCGATGCCGACGGCCAGGCCGATCATGCTGACGAGGCTGAGCGTGGTGCTGTCGAGCACGAGCACGTTGGCCAGCAGCAGCACGAAGCCGGTGGTGACAGCGATCGAGACGAGGCCGATGGCGAGCGGCAGGATCGGGGCGATCAGCGCGCCGAAGACCACCAGCAGGACGAGCCCGGCGACCGGCAGGCCGATGCTGATCTCCTTGGAGAGATCCTCCTCGGCGATCGTGCCGAAGGTTGCGTTGCCGCTGATGTCGCCCACCGAGTAGACGGCGACGGCGTCGGTCGCGGCGCCCTGGGCGTCGTCGAGGTACTGCTCGCCGCGTTCTGTGTACTCGTCCGCGACGTCATTGAACGCGACCGGAATCACCAGCGAGTGGCGGTCGTCGGAAACGAGTGCGGCGGCCTCCGGCGCGCCGGCGGCGTCGTAGTAGTTCGTCAGCGAGGCGATGTCGTCCTTCCACGGTGCGAGACCGTCGACGGTTTCCGACACCACCTGTTTGAAGGCGTCGTCGTCGACCGTGTAGCGCTCGGAGTGGACGACGATCGTCTCGTTGGCGAGTTGGTCGTGGTGGAAGTGGTCGTCGATGAGCTGGTTGGCGACCTGCGAATCGGGATCGTTGGTGAAGCCGGCGCCCTCGCCCGTCGTCGGGCCGGAGAAGGCGTTGCCGAGCATGGTGACGACGACGAGCAGCGCCACCCAGGCGGCAAGCGTTCGCCATGGGTGCCGGGCGCTGGAGCCGGCGAGTTTCTGGGGCGACAGGAACGACAATCGCATGAGCGCTTCTCCGTGCGTGTGGTGGCGGATCGGCCGGAACGCTCGTCGTTCCCGACCTCGGTGGACCCGCTTCTGTTGTATCCCGGCGGCGCGGCCGTGCCCTCGGCGGGAGGGTCGGTTTGCCGGGACGGATTCCGTCTGACCGTTGCGTGCGTCGTTGGGCGGATGTGTGCCTCGGTCCATAGGCGGAGAGGACCGAAACCCAGTGACGAGCCTGCGAGCGAGGCGTGACCTGCGTGTGGACGGGATGTCACGATCGTGCGTCGCCCGGCACGTCACCATGGTGCGCGGAAGCTGAGGATCTCCCAAGAAGGCCATCGGGAGCATTTCGGCGGAGGGTACCCTCCCCCGTTCTGGCGGCTATCCCCCAAGCTCGAGCAAGCATGGAGAAGCGCCCGGCTGACAAGCGGCGCCAGGTGTCGTGATGCGTCGGGCCAGATTGTTGGACGACATCTTAAACGGCGAGCAGCGTGAGGCGCGACTGATCGACCTCTTCGGAGGGTGGCTGCGTGGACATGGTGTCAGCCGAACGTCGGTCGGCGCCGATCCGGCCCCGCGGTCACGTCGACGCCCCGATCGCCGGGTAGACGTAGCTCCAGAATGCGTTGGTGACCGGACGGAACCACAGCAGGTCGTCGACCTGGAACAAGAGGATTGCGACCATGTCCTCGACCGGATCGCAAACGAGGAGGGTTGAGGTTCCCCCCAGCCACCCCACGCTGCCGGCGCGCGGAAGGCCGCTCTCCCGCGTGATCACGCCGAGCCCGAGTCCCCATCCCCAGGCGTCCAGCCCGGGGAAAAAGGTGCCGGTCGACCGCTGTTGCAGCGTGAGGTTGTTCGTCGTCATTTCCTCGAACAGCGCGTCCGACAGGAACTGGCCGTCGTCGTGGCGGCTGCCGTTCACCAGCATCCGCCCGAACGCGAGCAGGTCGTCCGCGGTCGAGACGAGCCCGCCGCCGCCGGACTCGAAGGCCGGAGGCTTGACCCACACCCCGCCCCTGGCCGGGTCGCGAATCTCCATCTCACCGGTGTTGGGGTTGCGCCCGTAGAGCGTCACGAACCGGTCGAGCTTCGCCTCGGGGACATGGAAACCGGTATCGGCCATCCCAAGCGGTGAGAAGACGAACTCCTGCAGGTAGTTCCCGAGCGAGCCCCCGGTGACCCGCTCGATCAACACGCCGGCGACGTCCATCGGGGTGTTGTACCGCCAAACCTCGCCGGGCTGGCTGGCGAGCGGCAGGCCGCCGAGGATCTCCATGAACTCGCCCGCCGGCGGCAACGGTGCGAAGGCGATGCCTGATTCGACGAACGCCTCCTGGAGCGGGTAGGTTCCTGGCGGGTCGAAAAACCAGCCGAGCCCCATCTTGAAGCTGAGGATGTCGCGCAGCGTGATCGGCCGCTCGGCGGGAACGGTGTCGTCGATCGGACTCCGCAGCGTGCGCACGACCTGGCGGTCGGCCAGTTCCGGCAGCCACGGGTCGACCGGATCGTCGAGCCCGATCTCGCCCCCCTCGACCAGCGTCAGGGCAGCCATCGCCACGATCGGCTTGGTCACGGAGGCGATGCGGAAGACCGAATCGCGTCGCATCGGCTCGCCGGTTTCGAGGTCCAGCACGCCAATTGCGCCATACTCCACCGCTCCACGGTAACTCACCAGCCACACCGCGCCCGGCCCGCCGGTGTCGCGGACCACGCCTTCGACAAACGCCTCAACGTCCGCGAAGCCGGTGGATCTCGTCGCGGCGGATGGGGTCGCCCGTCGTGCCTGCGACCCGATTGGTGAAACCAGTGAGCTGGCGGCCGCGGTCAGGCCGGTCACGAACCGACGGCGGGAGGTCCGTGAGCGGTACAACCGGCTGGCGTTTGCGTCTGCGGGTGGCGACTGCATGACGTGCCCTGCCTCTTCCAGCAATCGATTTCTCTGGCGTCCCGATACTTATGTTGCCTTGGAAGGGTCGCCAGGTCAAGGCTCGGAGCGCGACGAGGGCAAACGCCGTCACCTCCGGCGTTTGCCTGGGCCGCCTTGTGGCGCGCGGTTCGCTCCGTCTTCACTCGCCCACCAGCGCGATGAACTCCGGTGCGTCCTTCAGCCCGTCGATGAACGGCTCCCGATCAGGCGTCCCGGCGGGATCGAACCGCAGGATCTGTCGCGTCTGCCGGCTGCAAACGTAGAGCCGGCCGTCATGGTCGAACGCGATCCCGCCGGGCGACCGGAGGCCACCTGCCCCCGGCGCGCCCAGCCTGGACCCCGCTCCGCTCTCCGTGTCGATCGCGAACACCGCGTGTCGATCGCGGCTGCCGACGAGCAGCGCGCCGTCGCCGGGCCGAAAGGCCAGGTGAATCGGCTTGCTGAGATGGTGATGCCGGTAGTCGCGCCGAAGCGCGCCGGTGGCGCCGTCGTAACGCTTGATGCTGTCGGCGTCGCGATCCGCCACGTAAAGGTCGCCATCGGGACCGAAGATCGCCCGGCGGACGGCCCGAACCCCCTCCCGGACGTGGCTGGCGGACGGCACGAACGTGCCGGGCCACAGATGTTTCGATACGCCATCGCGCAGCGCCGGAGGGTGGGGCATCGGCTGACCCGGCGTCCCCTCCGTGGCCGAAGGGCCGTAGTAGCGCCCGACGATGTTGGTGTCCTGGCTCGGGACGTAGAGGTGGCCGTCCGGCCCGAAGGTGACATCGAACGGATGTGACAGGCCCGGGTTGGCGTGATGCCGCTCGACGAAAATCTCGCGAAAGGGGTGTCGTCCGTCGGCGTCGAGAGCGCCGCCGAATCGGAGCACCTGCGACGCGTCCTTCCAGGCGTTGGCGACGTACAGGTCGCCGTCCGGACCGATCGCGAACCCTCGCAGCTCGCGAAGCGCGACATGCTGAGGCAGGTCGTTCCCCGTCAACGCCTCGCCAAGCGGCCGGCCGTCCGGATCGAAGCGGTGAATGGTGTTCCACGCGTGCCGCTTGCCGCCGTGGAAGGTGAGGTACCAGCGCTGCACAGGCTCGCCTCGGTGCGTGAGGTGGGACGGTCACGGGGTTCTGTCCGGATTGTACCCGGCACGGACACGCCGAGCAGCGATGCCGACGATGACCGCGCGGAGGCGAGGGCTATCGGCCGGGGGGCAAGTTCGGGCATACTGGAATCGCGCCGGTCACAGCACGTTCTGGACGACGGCTGCGTCGTGGTATCGAGGAGGGATGACCGGTGTTCGCATCCTCGGGTCTCGTCGTCACGGCAATCGTCATCGTGGGCATGAGCGTCGGTGTCTCCCTGCTCGTGCTCTGGTTGACACGCAGACTCTTCCCAAATCATCAGCTCGCCGCGTACAACGACGTGTCCGGTTTCGTCTACGCCGTCATCGGCGTGGTCTACGCGGTCATCATCGGCTTCGTGGTGATCAACGTCTGGACCCAGTACGACGAGGCGGACGACAACGCCCGCTTCGAAGCCGGTGCGGCCGGGACTCTGCACCGCATCGCCGAGGGATTGCCAGAGCCGGCCAGCAGCGCGCTCCAGGACGCGACCGTCGCCTATGTGAGAACGGTCATCGAGGACGAGTGGCCGAAACTGCGCGATGGCGAGAGACCCGGTGCGGCCGAGCTCGCGCATACGGACGAGCTCTGGGCGGCGATCTATCAAATCGACCCGCAGACGCCCCGGGAGCAGCAGCTTTACGCCTCCGCCCTCGACCAGGTCACCGCCCTGAGCGCTTTTCGCCGCGAGCGGTTCGCGCAATCCGAGGCGGGTGTGCTGGGCATCCTGTGGGCGGTGATGATTGCCGGCGGCATCCTGGCCGTGCTGTTTCCCTGCCTGTTTGGCGTCGAGAAAGGATTCATGCACGGCCTGATCGTCGCCATCCTCGCCGCCACGATCGGCCTGCTGCTGCTCACGGTCTATCAATTGGATTATCCGTTGCGAGGCAACGTGCATGTCGAGCCGGACGAGTTCGAGCTCGTGCTCGAGCAGTTCGGCGGCGGCCAGTGACCCGGTATCGGGAGCCACAGTCTGTAGCGATGGCGCCGGAGACAGCATCCCGGGCGCCATCGCCTGCACGCGCCCCGCGTTCGGCGGGTCTTCGAAGCCGGATCGCCGTTATCCAGCCGGCGACACCTCCCAGGCGGTGCCGCCGCTGATGGCGATCACGCGGTCGCCGAGCGCGAACGGGCCGGCGAGGTCGGGGTAGCGCTCCAGCAGCGCGAAGTAGTCGTCGCTGGCGAACGCGACCTTTTTCGTCTCCATCGTGTCCGGATTGAACGTCGTCTCGATCCAGACGCCATCCTGCTGGATGAACGCGCGGCTGCCGACGATGCGGATGGGGTTGCCCTCGGCGCCTCCCCCCGCCACGCCCGCCTTCATCGGCGGCGGGGCCTCCGCGTCGGCCCATCACCCCGCCGCC
>JAEVYR010000641.1 GCA_023392645.1 Chloroflexota bacterium
GCTGGTGACGATCACCGGGCCGGGCGGCGTCGGCAAGTCGCGCCTGGCGTTGAGCGTCGCCAATCAGCTTGCGAACAGCTACCGCGATGGCGTCTGGTTCGTGCCGCTGGCGCCGGTTCACGATCCGGGACTCGTCCTGCCCACCATCGCCCAGGCGCTGGGGCTGCGAGAGACGGGGGCCGGGCAGGCGGCCGAACAGCTCGCCGAGCGACTCGCGGGAGCCGACACCCTCATCATCCTCGACAATTTCGAGCAGGTGATTGACGCCGCGTTCGCGCTCAGCCACCTCCTCTCCTCGTGCCCCGGGGTGCGCCTCCTGGTGACGAGCCGGATCGTGTTGCGGCTTTCTTCAGAGTCGGTCTATCAGCTCGACCCGCTCGATGTGCCGGAATCCGGGACGCCGCTCGCAGCGGCGGACGCCCTCGATTGGGACGCGGTGCGCCTGTTTGTCGAGCGGGCCAGGGCCAGCAACCGGACCTTCGACCTGGACGACGAGAACGCCACGGTCGTCGCCGATATTTGCCGGCGGCTCGACGGGCTGCCGCTCGCGATTGAGCTGGCGGCGGCGCGGACGAAGATGCTCTCCGTGAGGGCGCTCCAGGCGCGTCTGTCGCGCCGGTTGACCGTGCTCACCGGCGGCCCGGTGGACCAGCCCCCACGCCAGCGCACCATGCAGGCCGCGGTCGAATGGAGCGTCGAGCTCCTCCAACCCTACGAGCAGGTCGTGCTGCGGCGGCTCGGCGTGTTCGAGGGGGCGATTTCGCTGGACGCTGCCGATTCCGTGGTGGGGGAAGGCAGCGAGGTGGACATGCTCGATGCGATGAGCTCGCTTGTCGACCAGAGCCTTCTCATGGCCGTGCCGGCGCGGCAGGACGAACCGTGTTTCCGGATGCTGCAAACGATTCGCGAGTACGCCGCGCAACTTCTTGACCAGACCGGCGAGTCGCAGACGATTGCCCGGCGCCACGCCGACTATTACCTCGCGTTCGCGGAAGAAGCCGCGACCCACCTGACCGGGAGAGACCAGGTCCGCTGGTTGCGCGAGATCGAGGCCGCTCGCAACGACCTGCGGGCGGCGTTCACGTGGTATCTGCTCCACAGTAAGCCGGTGCACGCGCTGCGGGTCGCGGTCGCGACCTGGCGCTTCGGGTACACGCGCGGGTACATCACCGAGGCACGCGAGTGGCTGCACCGATCGCTCGAGGTGAATCCGGAGCCCACGCCGCTGCGGGTGATGGGGCTCAACGCCGAGGGCCTGCTGGCGTGCATGCAGGGAGATGCCGCGCTGGCCGGTGAGCGTCATCGCGAGGCGCTGGAGGTGAGCGAAGCCCTGGGCGATCGCACGGGAATGGCCGTCGCGCACAATGGCCTGGGAGACGCGGCCGCGTTCGATGGGCGTCGCGACGAGGCGCGAACGCATTTCGAGACGGCGCTCGCCATGTTCCGCGCGCTCGACATGCGGCGGGGCATCGCCGGCGCGCTCACCAATCTCGGAAATCTCTACTGGGATGAACGTGATCTTGCCACTGCCGTCGTGCTTCACGATGAGGCGCTCGAGCAGTACCGCGCGATTGACGATCTTCGTGGCATCGGGTGGTCCAACATGAACCTCGGATCGCTCGCCGTCGACATGGGCGATCTGCCGCTGGGCGTGCGTCACCTTCGCGACGCGATGTCGATCTACCGAAAACTGCTCGACCGGTCCGGGGTCTTCGCCACGCTTGAGGGGTTGGCCGAAGTCGCCGAGATCCGGAAATTCGACGCGCTGGCGGTGATGCTCTATGCCGCCGCGAAGCTGATTCGCGATGAGATCGGCGCGCCGGTGCCGTTGTCGGATCGGGAGCGCTACGATGGAGTGCTCGATCGGTTGCGTCAGAAGCTGGGCGACGCCTTCGCGCGAGCGTGGGCCGAAGGCGAGCTGATGCCGCTTGACGACGCGGTCGCGCAGGCGATCGAGGTCGGGGTGGGGGAGGCCCAGGCGCCGACCCCGGCACGGACGCCGGCCCGTGCCGGCGGGCTCACCCGGCGGGAAATCGAGGTGCTGGAACTGGTGGCCCGCGGCAAGACCAACAACGACATCGCCGACCGGCTCAGCATCAGCGTCCGCACCGTGTCGACGCACGTCTCGAACATCCTCGGCAAGCTCGACCTGCCGAACCGCTCGGCGATGGCCGCCTTTGCGCACCGTGAGGGGCTGGTCTAGCGCCCCCTCGAGGGCGAGCGCGTTGACACGCCTACGGGCGATTCCTATACTGACGACGCATCCGGCTGGCTCGCCAGCCGGCGTTTCGCATGCCGACGTAGCTCAATGGCAGAGCAACTGTTTTGTAAACAGTAGGTTGTCAGTTCGACTCTGACCGTCGGCTCCATCGTTCACCCGCCCGCTACGACGAGAATCTGACGAGGCGCTGGCATCCGTCCGGCCGCCTCGCTTGGTGTTGTCAGCACAGCCAATGGTCAGCCTGCCCGACGCTGCCCGTCATGGGAGGCGAACCAGGCCTGGACCGAATCATACGGAATCCGTATCAGACCACCTCGACTCGGCAATGATCCGCTCATCCAGTCGAGCCGGTGTCAGGGCTCAGGCGGGCCGGTGTGGGTTCGCTGGTCGCACGCCCGTGTGGCAATTGGCGGGGAGTGAACCGAGAAGGAGCCACATAGGTAGAAAGACGTTGCCTCCCGTCAAGAGATTGGGTATACTTCCCGGCGGTGTGTGCTGCGTTGCGCTCCGCGCTTCACGGCATCGCATCGACGGTGAGCACGAGCGTCTCGCCGGAGTTTGGGCAGTTGCCAGAGTGGACAATTGGACCTGGCTGTAAACCAGGCGCGAAAGCTTCGGCGGTTCGAATCCGTCACTGCCCACCGAACAGGCTGCCATTCCGAACGAATGGTTGTGGTTCGGGCCCTCATAGCTCAGTGGTAGAGCGCGTCCTTGGTAAGGACGAGGTCTCGAGTTCAAGTCTCGATGAGGGCTCCAGCTTGTTCCACGATGCGAGAGGCTCCGCCAGGGGCCTCTCTTTCGTACGGCACAGTGTATATACGGACAGACCGACCAGGAAGGACAGGCAATGAGCAAGCAGAAGTTCGAGCGGACGAAGCCGCACGTGAACGTGGGGACGATCGGGCACGTGGACCACGGCAAGACGACGCTGACGGCGGCGATCTCGAAGACGCTGGCGCTGAAGAACGGGACGGGGTCGGCGCGGGACTTTGCCAGCATCGACAACGCGCCGGAGGAGCGCGAGCGGGGCATCACGATCGCGCTGTCGCACGTGGAGTACGAGACGGACGCGCGGCACTACGCGCACATCGACGCGCCGGGGCACGCCGACTACATCAAGAACATGATCACCGGGGCGGCGCAGATGGACGGGGCGATCCTGGTGGTGTCGGCGCCGGACGGGCCGATGCCGCAGACGCGCGAGCACATCCTGCTGGCGCGGCAGGTGGAGGTGCCGAACATCGTGGTCTTCCTGAACAAGGTGGACATGATGGACGACGAGGAGCTGCTGGAGCTGGTGGAGCTGGAGGTGCGCGAGCTGCTGTCGGAGTACAACTTCCCCGGCGACGAGGTGCCGGTGATCCGGGGCTCGGCGCTGGCGGCGCTGGAGTCGAGCAGCGACGACGTGACGGCGCCGGAGTACCAGCCGATCCTGGAGCTGATGCAGGCGGTCGACGACTACATTCCGCAGCCGGAGCGGGCGGTGGACCAGCCGTTCCTGATGCCGATCGAGGACGTGTTCGGGATCAAGGGCCGGGGCACGGTGGTGAC
>JAEVYR010000068.1 GCA_023392645.1 Chloroflexota bacterium
CCTGGCTTCAGGAGCGGACGGCATGTGCCTCGCCTCCGGCGATGGCTCGCTATTGCTCGACCCAGACCTTTTCCCATTCCCAGTCGTACAGGTCGTACTCGTACGGGAAGTAGTTCGGTGTGAGCCCGTGGACGCGGTTGTTGATGCCCCAGATGTCAGGCGAGCGGACGATCATCAGGCCGAGCGCCTCCTCAGCCATGAACTCCTGGAGACCGTGAATGGCGGCAATCATTTCGTCCTCAGGCAGCTCGAGGTACGACTGATCCCAGAGCTCCACGAACTCCGGCGAGTCGAAGCCCGATGAGACGTAACTAGCGCGACGAGGATCGTAGTGGAGCGCCACCGCCTGCGGCAGCCCGATCGGGTACGCGCTGGGGTAAAGGTCGAAGTCCCAATCGGGACCCCACAGCACGGTCGAATCCTGACCGAACACCTGGAACTCGGCCTGCACACCGACCTCGCTCCAGTACCCGTTGATCGCCGCGTAGTAGGCAAGGGTTTCCTCGTTGGACGGCACCTGACCTACCGCCCACCTGATGACCCGGCTCGGATCCCACCCGGCTGACTCGAGCAAGGACTTCGCCTTTTCGGGATCGTATTCATACTTCTTGAGGTTCGGGCTTTCGGGAATGCCCGGGAACTCGATCGGCGTGTGGACCACCTCGACCGCGTTCGCGTACAGCACCTCCGCCATCGCGTCGCGATCGATGGCGTGCATCAGCGCCTGCCGAACCTCCTTCGTCAGGAACGGTTGGCGTGCGTTGAACGGCGTGCCGGAGTAACTGGGCGATTTGGCTTCATTGAATGTAAGGAAGTCGAATTCCTGGAAGCGCCCGTACTCGGCCACGGGCAACCGGGCGACATCGACCTCCTGGTTCTGCAGGGCAGCGGCGTTTGTAGTAGCGTCCGCAAATGGCCGGTAGATCAGCTCGCCCAGCAGCGGCTTGCCCTTGTAGTAGTTTTCGAACGGCTCGTAGCGAATGTACTGATCGGCCACGTACTCGATCACGCGGAAGGGCCCAAGCCCAATATGCGCGGAGGTGGTGGCCCATTCACTCTCCAGAATGGCGGCACCGTTCTCGCGGTCGAGATACTGGTTCAGCACATGGTCCGGCGCGATGCAGATCTGGTTGAAGAGCGAGAGCACCGATGTCTCGTTGAGCCCTTCGAAGAGTTGGAAGGTAACGGTGTGGTCGTCGTCGACGGTAAGACCCTCGATACGGTCTGTCTTGCCGTCGATGTAGTCCTGAATGCCAACGATGGTCTCGTTGAAGCTGGAGCCAAAGAGCGTTGGCCCGACACCCGGAATACAGATCATGTGGTAGGTGAAATCGACATCGGCCGCCGTGAATGGCTCGCCATCGTGCCAGGTCAGGCCCTCGCGCAGGGTGAAGGTCAGCTGATCACCCGACTCTGAAAACGTAAAGGACTCCGCCACCGCGCCGACATACTCGGTCCGCTCGGGGTTCAAGGTCACCAGGCGCTCGTTCGCCATCAACCGGGTGTAGATGTTCTCGCTGCCGGCGTAGTGACGCAGATGCAACATGTGACTGTTGCTGGTAATTTGCGACACCGAGAACGTCAGCGTGCCGCCTTCCTGCGGGGTCGCGTCCTGAGCCGCGACGTGTTCCACAGCCGGCAGCCCCAGCAGTCCGGCGGCGGCAAGGCCCGCGCCTCCCTGAAGCAGTCGCCGTCGTGACACGTTGTGTTCTGCGGTGCCATTACCACCGGGTTCGATGCACTTGGTCGTGTTCGCCACGGTATGCCTCCTGTTGTCGAATGTCGAAGGATCCGAATGCCTGTTCCCCTGGCCGCTCGCCGCCATCCGCCTCGCTCACGCTGGCCACGCAAACACCACCCCGAGGTGGTCCTGCTGACCGTTCAGCAAAAGCCGATAGACGTTCTCAAGCTCGCTGATCTGGTACCGATGCGTAATCAGCTGCTTGAGATCGAGCGCGCCTGTCGTGATGTGATGGACCACCTCCTCCATGTTGCGCTCCCGGGTAAATCGCAGACCCGAGGAGCCATCCAGGTCAGCTGGGTCGTTGCTTGCACCGAGAAGAACCGCCTCCTTGCCATGAAGATTGCGGCGCCAGGAAGCGGAAAACTGTTCGGCTCCCTCGCCGGCAAGGTCATCGCGAATGATGCCCAGCATGACGATTCGACCGTGGGGACGAATGAGATCGAGCGCCTGCCCGAGTGAGCGCCAGGACGACGCGGTGTCGATCACGATATCGAGTCCAGCCGTACCGCAAGCCCTGTCGATCTCCGCGCGAACATCGTCACGACCTGGATTGATCGTGTGATGGGCGCCCGCCTGCCTGGCGATGGCGAGACGTTCGTCGCTGAGGTCGATGGCGATCGTTCTGGCGCCGTACAGGTTGGCCATCAGGCTGGCGGTCTGGCCGATGATGCCCTGACCGGAAATCGCGACAAACTCACCCGGTTGATATCCTGCCAGGCGAAGCGCATGCGTGCCGAGCGTCGGCAGGTAGATGAAACATGCAGATTCATCGTCGACGTCGTCCGGAATCCTGACGACGCTGGCAGCGTCAATGACCGCAGTATCCGCATGACCGACTGTTGCGAACACACGATCGCCCTCCGTGAAACCAGCAACCTCGGCGCCGCACGCATCGATCACGCCGACAGCGTTGTAGCCGATGGGTTCCGGCTGGCCGGCGGGATTCCGCGCGTAGCGCTCGATCTCGCTGCGGGAGCTCAGTCCCGTCAGGCGCACGCGGACACGGACATCGCGAGGCCCCATTGTCGGCTCAGGTTGATCGACGAACGCCAATTCGCCGGGTCGAGTCACGAGAACCTGTTTCAATCGTTCCTCCCGTCGCCATCGCTGCGCGCGCGCTTAGGTCGTTGCGGGTGCATACTTCGGCTGCCGTGGAGCCATGTCGGGAGCAAACACCAACGGAGAGTCGACCAGCGGCAAGGCGACGCGAGCGCCACCCTGTCGTTGCGATTCAAGTAAGGCAAACAGCAATTCCGTATTTGCATAGGCGGCCTCGATGCCGCCACGCGGCTGTTCGCCGCTGTCGAGCGCATGCACGAGATCCTCGATCAGGCGCAGTGTCGCGCTGGCTGGGGTGTAGTCCAGCGTGCTCGTCGCTCCGCCGTCACGGTGCACCTCGAAGCGCGAGTCAGAGGCGGTAGCCACCAGCTCCGCGCTCTCGCACCAGGCGTGATGCCTGGGCGCGCCAGGGGTAGCGATCAGATGCGCCACCACCCCATTTGCAAAGGCGATGGTGCCCTGGCAGGAGGGATCGGCCACGACGCGATCGCCCTGGATGGCATCGTCGCCGTCGGGCATGTACGCCTGCACCCAAACGGCCGGCGCGTCGCCATTCAGGAAACACAGCGTATCGATCCAGTGCGAATCGGTATTGAAGAGGGTCGCGCGATGGAAGGTGGCGAGCGTGACGAGGTCACCATGATCGCCGGAGGCAATGGCCGCGCGCATCGCCGCGAAACCGGGGTGCCAGCGCCGGTTGGTGCCCATGTTGACGATCACGTTGTTGTCCGCGATCGCCTTGCGGAGCGCGTCTGCCTCGGCCATCGAAGCGCACAGCGGCTTTTCCACATAGAGCGCTTTCACCCCGTGTTCGATCGCAAACAACGCCACCGCTGCCCGGTGATGCGGCTGGGTGGCGATGCTGAGGATGTCGGGACGCTCGTTCAGGATCAAGTCTTCGTGGCTGGTGTACCGGTGCTCGGGCCCAACGCCGTACCGCTCACCGAACATGTCAAGCACATCGGATCGCATGTCGGATCCAGCCACGAGATCGGTTCGGTCGCAGGCCTCGTATCCCGCAGCATGAGAGTACGGCAGAACCGACGTGCTTCGGCCCGCCACTTCGTTGTCGATGAACGCGCCCATTCGTCCGCAACCGACGAGTGCCGCCCGATACCGCTGCATGGTGAAAGTCTCCCGCAATGAACGCCAAATCCCGACCCTTTTGGGTCGAAATCTCCCGGCCAGACCAGTCATCAACGACCCGGCCCCTGGATGCCAGGGACCTGGCGCTGTGCCAACCTGACGTCACCGTGATGTGCCACCGCCTTGTGGTTGATATGGACGTATGGTACACCGATAGACCAAGAATGGTACCGCAATTCTCAACGGCTCGATGTCCCACGCCTTTTGCGAACGACCTATAGCGGCACCATAAAGTGCAGGTGCCGGCTTGTCAACACGGTTCACAATCGCGACCCCGGATGCAGGAAAGGGCGAAATGCGATGAGCGCAACACTCGTACACATCGGCGTGCGCGCGACGAACCTGGGGGCGACCCTCCGCTTTTGGCGGGATGCCCTCGGATTGCAGGTGGTGGGGGAGACGGACGCGAGCTGCGACCTCACCGATGGCCTGCATAACTTCCGGGTGTTTCAGCACGGTGGCGCGACCAGACCGGCGCATGTCTCCGGGATGCTCGACTACCTCCACATCGGGGTGCAGGTTCCGGACCTCGCCGCCGCGGCGCTGCGCATGCAGGATCTTGGCTTCGAGATCATCTGGGACGGCGTCGATGGCGGCCAGCCATATGACCCGGCAAACCCGCCGAGCGAGTCGTTCAAGGTCGAGGACCCGGACGGCATCGTCGTCGATGTTTCCGGCAGCCCGGACCAATGGCCTGGCGTCACGATCGGCACCGACATGGCGAGGTAGCAGCGCTCGGGGCTGAGTGGTGCCGACGGCGAGCGCCAACCCCGAGCGACCCAGGTTCACCGCTGGGCGTTCCCCACACGGCATTCCCCTGTTAGCATGTGGCATCTGCTACGGACACGCTGCGACAGGGGAACACCAGCATCATGAAGATCACGGACCTTCGACTGCGCCAGGTGCGAGGCTCGCTCGAACACGAGGGAGATTTTTGGGAGGAGCGGCTGATCATGCCGCTCGACGTCTATCCCGAGTTCCGCAAACGCGGCCGCGCCGAGATGCGCGCGACCGACGGCGGCAAGCTCGCGATCGAGTCGATCTTCGTCGAGATCGAGACCGACGACGGCGTCACCGGGCTCGGCGGGCCAGTCTCGCCCGACGTCGCCTACATCATCCATCGCCTGCTCCGGCCAGTGATCGTCGGCGAGAACCCGCTGGCAATCGAGCGGGTCTGGGACATCATGTACCGCTCCGCCGTTCATGGCCGCAAGGGCGAGGCGATGTTCGCCATCAGCGCCGTCGACGCCGCGCTTTGGGATCTCAAGGGTCGGGCGCTCGGCGTGCCCGTCTACGTCCTGCTCGGCGGCCCCGTGCGCACGGAGATTCCCGCCTATGCCAGCGCGCTGGGTTACTCGCTGGAGCCGGAGAAGGCGCACCGGGTCGCCAAGCGGCTTGCCAACGACGGGTACACCGCGACGAAGTGGTTTCCGCGCAAGGGGCCGGTCGACGGACGGGCAGGCATGCGCACCAACCTCGAGCTGGCCGAAACGCTGCGCGACGCGGTCGGGCCCGACGTCGACATCATGCTCGACGCGTGGATGAGCTGGAACGTCCCCTACACGCTGCGCATGGCCGAGCTGCTGGTCGAGGTCGATCCGCGCTGGATCGAGGAGCCGGTGCTGCCGGACATGATCCCGCAGTACGCCGAAATCCGGTCCCGCTCGCCGCTGCCGATCGCCGGCGGCGAGCACGAGTACACCCGCTGGGGCATGGCCGCGCTGCTGAACGCCGAGGGCGTCGACGTGCTGCAACCCGACACCTACTGGGCGGGTGGCATCACCGAGCTCCAAAAGATCTACGCGGTGGCGTCAATCCACGATATTCCGGTGATCCCGCACGGGCACTCGGTGCCGGCGAACCTGCACCTGATGGCGAGCCAGCCGGCCTTGATGGCACCGATCCTCGAATACCTGGTCAAGTGGAACCAGGTGCACCAGTTCTTCTTTGCCGATCCAATCGTGCCGAAAAACGGCACCGTGACCGTTCCGGACCGGCCGGGGATCGGCATGGAGCTCGATCCGGCGAAGATCGAGCAGGAACGCTACCTGACCTTCGAGCTGTCGTAGCGCCCACCGATCGCTCGCACGACCCCGACACCTGCCGATGCGCTATCGGCCCGATACC
>JAEVYR010000184.1 GCA_023392645.1 Chloroflexota bacterium
TCGTCGTCGGCGCCGGCCTCGCCGGCCTCACCGCCGCCCGCATCCTGCACCGCGAGGGCTTTGCGGTGCGCGTCTTCGAGGCCGAGCCCGAGATCGGCGGCCGCGTTCGCAACCATCGCTCACCGGGGGGGTTCATCGTCGATCGCGGCTTCCAGATTCTGCTGTCGGCGTATCCCGCTCTGCATCGCCACGTCGACCTTGACGCCCTCGGTGCTCGTCCATTTGCCTCCGGTGCCCACATCTGGACCGGCAGCCGCCTCGTGCCGCTCCGCAACCCCCTCCGGCACCCATTCGGCATTGTGCGAGATCTGACCAGCCCCGCGCTCACGTCCGGCGATCGCCTGCGGCTCGTCCGCGCCGCCGCCGAATTCGCCCGCGCCCGCTGGACGACCGCCGCCGAGGCCGCCAACGCCTACCCCGATGCCTCCGCGCTCGACGCGCTCCGCGCGCACGGCTTCTCCGACGCGTTCATCGACCGCTTCGCGCGCCCGTTCTGGGGCGGTATCGCGCTCGATCGCTCGCTCGCGTTCAGCGCCGGCATCGTGCGCTTCACCGGCAAGATGTTCCTCGAAGGCGATGCCGTGCTGCTGCGCGATGGCGCCGGCGCGCTGCCGCGTGCCCTCGCCGCCGACCTGCCGCCCGACGCCATTGCGACCTCGACACCGGTCGAGGCGCTGGTGATCGAAAGCGGCCGTGTCGTCGGCGTCCGTACCGGCGGCGACACGATTCACGGCGCGGCGGTCGTCGTCGCGACCGACCCGCCCACCGCCGCTCGCCTGACCGGGATCCAGGCCATTCCCACCGAGCCGGTCGGCTGCGTCACCGTCTGCCTCGCCACCGAGCGAGACCCCGGTATTGGTGCGATGCTCGCGATCGATGGCACCGGCCAGCAGCCGGTGAACCACGTCGCGCCGCTTTCAGCGGTTCAGCCGGCCTACGCGCCCCAGGGGCAACATCTGCTGGCGGCCGTCCTGCTCGGCGACGAGGCGCTGGCGCGCGACGATGCCGAGAATGGCGCCATCGCGGCCCGTTCGGTCGCCACCATGCTCGGCATCGCGCAGCCCGGCGTGGTGGAAGTGGTGCGGGTGCCCTTCGCCCTCTACCGGCAGCCGCCCGGCATCCACCGGGTGCTGCCCGATACGACCACCGGCGTGCCGGGAGTGTTCCTCGCGTCCGATATGACCGTCGATGCGTCCATCAATGGGGCGATAATGAGCGGAGAGGATGCCGCCCACGCCGTTCGCCTGGCGATCGGCGATGCCGGGACGGCCACGATCGCACGACGCGAAGGGACAGGCGATGCATGGTGAGTACAAAATGCCGCGCGGCAAGCTGGTGGTCGTCGACTTCGATGTAGTTGGTGACGTAATCCACAACGTCCGGATCACCGGCGACTTCTTCCTCTACCCGGAGGATGCGCTGGCCGCGCTCGTGAGCGGGCTGGAGGGGGCCCCTGCCAGCGCGGGCGTGGACACCTATCGCGAGCTGGTTGCCCACGCCGTTCCCGAGGGCACCGAAATGGTCGGGTTCTCGCCGGAGGGGATCGCCATCGCGACCGTTCGCGCTCAGGAAGACGCGCACCAGGAGGTGACGCAATGAGCGGCGGCATGCGGGACCGCTGGCGCGAGCAGGACTGGCGGCTGATCGGCCCCCTCCCGCTCACCGCCAACGAAAACCTGGCGCTGGACGAGGTGCTGACCGAGCGTGTCGCGCGGGGCGAGCGCAAGCCGACCCTGCGGCTTTGGTCGTTCACCGATGCGTCGGTCATTCTTGGCCGGTTTCAATCCGTCCAGAACGAGGTCAATGTGGACGTCGCGCGCGAGAACGGCGTCGGCATCGTGCGGCGCATCACCGGCGGCGGCGCGATGCTGGCGCTGCCGGACGGCGCGATCTCCTACTCGATCTACGTGCCGGACGACTTCGTGCAGGGCATGAGCTTCGCAGAGTCCTACGAGATGTTCGACAGCTGGGTGATCGGCGCCATCGGCGAGTTGGGCGTCAACGCCTGGTATCAGGGGCTCAATGACATCACGTCCGAGCTCGGCAAGCTCGGCGGGGCGGCGCAGGCGCGCAAGCATGGCGCGGTGCTGCACCACACCATGATCGCCTACGGCATGAACAGCGCCCTGCTTGGGCAGGTGTTGCGCGTCGGCAAGGAGAAGCTGAGCGACAAGGGCATTCGCTCGGCCGAGAAGCGGGTGGGGCCATTGCAGCAGCAGATTCAGCTCGACCGCGAGGATGTCGTCCACCACTTCATCGGCTACTTCCGCAGCCAGTTCGGCCTCGCCGACGACGAGCTTACCCCCGAGGAGGAAGCCGGCATGCATCGCCTCGCGCGGGAGAAATTCGCCTCCGACGACTGGGTCTACTTCCTGCCGTAGGGACCGAAGGCTGCAACATTCGGTGGCATTTCGAGCAGGCGCCGTCGGGCGCGCGGGGAGAAACCTCTTCCTTCCGATCGGTGCCACACCTGCCGAAAAGATTCTCGACGGCGTTGTGCGAGTCGGGGCCACGCTGAAGCGTGGTCGCGCCTCAGGCGCGTGACGCCGGATACTCCGACACGTGCCGAACCGGCACGGCCCTGCCACACCGCGCCGTCCCGATCGCTATACTTGACACCACTGATCGGGTATCCCCGCCACCGGGCCGGGAACCCGCGCCCCGAGGCTCCAGCAGACAGGGACAGCCGCATCATGACCTCCATCACGGCCAATTCGACCACCACCGACGCCGCTCAGCCCGAGCGCCGCATCGTCATCGCCGACACGCTTGGCTACTGCTGGGGTGTGCGTCGCGCGCTCGACATCATCGAGGATGCCGCCAGCCCCACCAGCCGTGTCGCCCCGATCGGTGACATCATTCACAACCCTCAGGTCGTCCAGAGGCTCCGATCGCAGGGCGTCGAGGGCGCGACCGATCTCGACGCCGCCGAGCGCGAGGGATTCAAGCGCGTCGCCATCACCGCCCACGGCTACGGCCCGCAGCTCAGCGACGACGCGAAGGCGCGCGGGTTGGAGATGATCGACACCACCTGCCCACTCGTCACCAAGGTGCAGCGGCTCGCACAGAAGCTCGTCAAGCAGGGCTACTACATCGTCGTCTACGGCGATTCCTGGCACCCCGAGGTGCGTGGCATCCTCAACTGGGCCAACACCGGCAAGTCGGTGGCCGCCAAGCACATCGAGGATTTGCCCTGGAACGCGAAGCGGGGCGAGGTGGGCGAGGGCAAGGTGACCCCGCCGCGCAAGGTCGCCCTCGTCAGCCAGACGACCAAGAAC
>JAEVYR010000198.1 GCA_023392645.1 Chloroflexota bacterium
GCCCAGAGGTCGTCAAAGGGGACGCCGTTGTCGTAGCGCGCAGTTACCGGTACGGCGCCGTGCCCCGAAATCGCACGCCTGATCAGAATTGTCTCCCGCCACACGGGGTGACGCGAGGCCTTGCAGGAGATCACCAGGGCCGCGCGATACTCGATCGTCCCGGCCGTCGTGGTCAGCATGTTGGTGCTGTAGGTCGTAGCGGTAGCCGCCCCCTCGCCCCGGCCGCGATCAACCAGCTCCAGGCGCTCGGCCGGCAAATCGACATGCCCGTTTACGAAGAGGGCACGAAGGCCAACCCGGTCGACATCGCGCGAAACGCGGTCCGGTACGCGCAGGACCGCGGCTACAACCCCGTGATCGTCGACACAGCCGGCCGGCTGCAGATCGACGAACGCCTGATGCAGGAGCTGGTCGACATCAAGCAGGCGGTCGATCCCACCGAGATCCTGCTGGTGGCCGACGCCATGACCGGCCAGGAGGCCGTCGGCGTCGCCGAGGAGTTCCACCGGCAGCTCGACGTCACCGGCCTCGTGCTGACGAAGATGGATGGCGACGCGCGCGGTGGCGCCGCGTTGTCGATCCGCTCGGTCACCGGCGTGCCGATCAAGTTCATCGGCACCGGTGAGAAGCTCGACGCGCTGGAGCCGTTTTACCCTGACCGCCTCGCCGGGCGCATCCTCGGCATGGGCGACGTGCTCTCGCTGATCGAGCGGGCGCAGGAACAGACCACCGAGGAAGACGCCGAGCGGTTGCAAAACCGCATGATGAAGGGGCAGTTCGATCTCGAGGATTTCCTCGAACAGCTCCAGAAGATCAAGTCGATGGGGCCGCTCAGCCAGCTTATGGACATGATCCCCGGGCTCGGCGGCCAGTTACGCCAGGCCAAGGCGGAAATTTCCGACGATGACTACAAGAAGGTCGAGGCGATCATCCGGTCTATGACGCCCTGGGAGCGCCGCCACCCGGAAAAGATCTCCAACCAGCGCCGCCGCCGCATCGCGCGGGGCTCGGGACGTGATCGTCAGGAAGTCAACCAGCTGCTCTCCCAGTTCAAGGACATGCAGAAAATGATGGGCCAGTTCGGCCAAATGGCGAAGAAGGGCAAGATGCCGAAAAACCTGCCCTTCAACCTCCCCTAGCGGGATCAGCCCGGCGGCCGGGTCACGGTCTGGCCGCCCGAGGGGTGAGCACCATGTCGACACCCTCCCCCGCGGACAATCACGCCCGCCACGCCAGCGATCCTCAACCGACGATCAGCGCGGCGATGGAGGACTACCTCAAGGCGATCTATCGCCTGCAGCAGGGCGACCAGCGCGTCACCACGCTCGCGCTGGCGGGTGAGCTCCAGCTCTCCGGTCCCTCCGTCACCAACATGATCAAGCGGCTGGCCGAGCTCGGCCTGCTGGAACACAACCGCTACTACGGCGTCAGGCTCACCGATGCCGGCACCCGCGTGGCGCTGGAGGTGATCCGGCACCACCGGTTGCTCGAGCTGTACCTGGCCGAAGCGATGGGATTCGACTGGGACAAGGTCCACGAGGAGGCCGAACGCCTCGAGCACCACGTTTCCAGCGAGTTCGAGTCGCGCATGGATGAGTTGCTCGGTCATCCGGAGTACGATCCCCACGGCGACCCGATCCCGAGCGTTCAGGGCACCCTGCCCGAGGCGGCGTGGCACCCGCTGACGGAAGAGCCAGCCGGCGCGACGGTGGTCCTCCGGCGCGTGAGCGACCGCGACTCCGGGCACCTGCGCTATCTCGCCGAGATCGGGCTGGTGCCGGGCACGCACTTCGAGGTGCTCTCGGCCGATACCGAGGGCGAGTGGCGCATCCGCACCGAGTCGGGCGAGCACGCCATCCCCGCCGCGCTCACCGCCGGCATGCAGGTCGAGCGCACCTGACGGGGCCTTCGGGCGAACCGACCGCGCATGTCTGTAGGGCCCGGCCGTGCAGAAGGCCCGCCACGGGGGCGGGCCCGACAAACCTTTCCGGGTCGAACCTGCCCGTCTCTACTTTCGGATCCACTCCGATTCGAGAGCGGCAAGCTCTGCCTCGGGCAACTCCGGTGCGGCGTACATCCCCGCCGCGATCCGCTGGCGCATCGCCTCGTACAACGACACCGCGGCCGCGACCGAGATGTTCAGGCTCTCCACCATTCCCTGCATCGGGATGAACACCGTCGCGTCGGCCTCGTCGATCGCGGCTCGCGTCACGCCTCGATGCTCGTTGCCGAACACCAGCGCGGTTGGCTCCGTGAAATCAACATCGTAGAGATCGACGCTCTCCTGACCCAGCGCCGTTGCATAGATGCGAAAGCCCTGCTCGCGCAGCGCCGCATAGCAGCCTTCGATCGTCTCGTGGTACTGCAGCCGCACCCACTTCGCGGCGGAGGCCGAGGTCGTCCGGGCGAACGAGCGTCGCGGCGGCTCCTCGTGGACGTAGACGAGATGGACGTCGAGAATCCCGACGCCGTCGCAGCTTCGCATCACCGCGCTCGCATTGTGGGGATCGTGCACGTCCTCCAGCACGATCGTGAGCGACTTCTGGCGGCGCGAGAGAACGTCTCGCACCCGCGCCTGGCGTCGATCGGTACGGGGCCAGCGCGATTCCTTGCGGCCGTGTTCCGGCAGCTCATCGGGGCGCTGGTCGAGCGGATTGTCGCTCACCGACGGGCCTCCCGGTTCCGATTGTCACGGCTGCGCTGGAAGAATCCCTTGATGCCCGAACGGTCGGGGTTGATCCCCCGCGCGACCTCGTGCGCCCGCTCCTGGGTCGGCGCGCTCGGGTCGATCACCTCGACGTCGTAGCCGGAAAGCACGAACCGATTCACAACCGCCGCGACGGCGCCCGGTCCGAACAGGATCAGCGGCAGGACCAGCACCGTGAACAGGCCAAGGAGCACCGAGAGCAGCACGAACAGCACTCCGGTGGTGAATGGCCGCATCACCATCAGGTACACCGCGCCGCGGAAGGCGTTGCGTGTGTACGACTCCATCGCGGCGACGGTCGCGAACGCATACAGCATCAACATGAACGTGATGACGATCATCACGAACCACAGCGGCACCATGATCGCGAACACGGAGTCGCTGTCCTGGAAGAAGAGCATGTTCCATGACAGCACGACGATGATCGGCACGGTGAACAGCGCCACCGCCCACGCGGTCTTGAAATGTTCGCGCAGGATGCGGAAGAAGTCGGAAATCTCGGGCATCTGGATCGCATTGCGCGGGTCCATCATCCGGAACAGCGCGACGGTCGCTGGCGGCCCCGGCACGATCAGAATCGCGCAGGCCCACCAGAGCACCGATACGATCATCAACAGCACGAACTGGTCATACGCGTCCTTCAGGCCGCGCAGGAACAATCTGGTAAAGCGCACTGGTCCCTCTTGTCCGTCGTTGCGTCGTCGCTCGGCAATCCAATTGGAGCAAGTGTAACGGCAACCCGCCGCGCCGAACGGTCGTCGCTCGAAATGCAGATGTTCACGCACCGAGACCAGCCGATCAACCCGATCGAATCGGCGCCCTGACAGCCCTGCCGCGATTCCATCTCACCTCTACCCTCGCCGACACGCCCGCAGCGTGCGTGGTGCATCCCCCGGAGCTGACCGGTCGGATGTCCACCTCAGCCGAGCTCTTCGACGATGCGCAGCTCGAAGCGCGGATCGAAGCGAGGGGCGCAGGCGCCGCAGCTCCATCGCCCCTTGCGACGGCGGCGCACGGATCGGCCGCAGCCGGGGCAGGCGTAGAGATATTTGTATGGTCGGCGCTGAACCGGCAGCAGCGGGGACCGCACCTCCTCGATCGACGCGCCCGTCAGCTCGGCGACCCGCCACGCGATGCGATCGTGACCGTGCTTCGCGTGGCGACGGCGGTCACCGTCGATCCAGTCGCGCATGTGCACCAGCTCCTCGCAAACGACGATTTCGAGCGCCCTGAGCTGGGCGAGGTCGATGCGCGGCAGGTTGATCAGCACCGCATGACGGTTCCGCTTGCGCAGGAAGATGTACGCTCCGCCGATCGACGACGACACCCGGCGCCCGAGCCACGACTCGAACTCCCGCTTGTCGACGGTGATCAGCAAATGCTCCGAACTCAGCCGCAGCCGTGCGAGATACGCATCGACGTGCGTTCGCACGGGCTCCGGCAGGTGATTCAGGCGATCCATGACACTTCCCGGCACCGTCCGGTGCACAATGAGGACAAATCTGACCCGACGCCGCCAAGGATGCCTCGACGCGTGATCGACCTGGACCCAACCCGTTGCCTTTCCGCCGAGCCCGGTGCCGATGGCGTGCTGATCCCCCGCCGCGAGATGCGCGCCTGGCTGACTCGTGTCGAAGCCGCGACCGCCCGGCTACGACTCCCCCAGCTCGGCAGGTCGACGGAAGGCCGCCCGATCGACGCCGTGTTCATCGCGGACGATATGGCCGGCGATCGATTCGACGATCTGCTCGACCGACGGCGAGACGCGGTCGACGCGCTGCTGCACGGCGGCACCACCACCGCCTGGCGCAAGCCGGTGGTGTTGCTCACCAGTGGCATCCACGCCACCGAGGTCGGCGGACCGCAATGCATTCCCGAGCTGATCCACTGGCTCCTCTTCGACGACTCCCCGCCGGTCCGCGCGATCCGCGAGCGCGTGGTGACAATCATCGTGCCGACGCTCAACCCCGACGGCATGGACATGGTCCAGCGCTGGCACGACGCCACCGCCGGCACCGCGCGGGCGGGCTCGCTGCCTCCCCTTCTCTACCACCGCCACGCCGGTCACGACAACAACCGCGACTGGCTCTGCCGCAACCTGGCGGAAACACGAGCGGTGCTCGATGCCATCCACCGCCCCCTGCTTCCGCACGTCACCCTCGACCAGCACCAGATGAACCCGCAGGGACCCCGGTTCGCGCTGCCACCCTACGCCGATCCGTGGGAGCCGCACATCCACCCCCAGGTCGTCGCGGCGGCCAGCGGTCTCGGTCAGGCGATCGCCACCGACCTCACGATGGCCGGGCGGGCCGGCGTCACCACCGGACGCTATTTCGATGCGTGGGAGCCGTCCAGGGCGATACAGCACTACCGTGGCGGCGTCCGCATCCTCGCCGAAGCCGCCAGCGCCAACCTGGCCCACCCCATCGACATCACCCCGGACCACCTCGCCGCGCCGCCGTTGCCGCAGGAGGCGGTGCCGACCACCGCCATGCCGCTCCCATGGCCCGGTGGCCCCTGGCGACTCCGCGACATCGTCGATTACCACCTCGCGGCGGCCAAGGCGCTGCTGCTGCACGTCTCGCGAGATCCCGGGCGATGGCTGGATCTGCAACATCGCGTCCTGTCGGAGACGCTCGCGCCAGAGGTGTCAATGTACGTCCCGATGGGCCGTCCCGCGATCGACCTTGCCGCCAACCAACGCCTCGCGGCGATTCTCGCCGACGCCGATCTCACGGACCTCTCGTACGCAACGGGCGAGGCATCGGTACCGATCGCCACCCCGCTCGGGCGGCTCGCTGCCGCGCTGCTGTTGCCAAAACCGTATCCGGAGGCGCGCGGCCCCGGCTCGTACGACCTCACCACCCACCACCTGCCGGCCATCACCGGCGCGGTGGTGACCTCCGGCGCTTCCGAGGCTTCGCCCAAAGATGGCCCGGGCGAAGGCCGCTGGCTGGCGGTCGATGCCCGGTCGCATCGCGCGCCGGAGCTGATC
>JAEVYR010000228.1 GCA_023392645.1 Chloroflexota bacterium
CCCTGGTAGCTCTGGATGAAATCCTGGTTCCAGCCGGTGATCTGTCCCGCCTTGATGGCCGGGTGCTGGCTGAAGGCGGGATGCGCCTCGAGCTCTTCCTGGGTCAGGGCGTCGGGGCGGGTCGAGAACATGAAGATGTCGGCCGGATACTTGAGCGCCTGCTCGTGGCTGATCTCTTCCCAGAACGCCCCGTCCTCGGCGTCCGGCTCGACGATGCCCACCCCCTTCGCCTGATAGAAGGTGAGGTCGGCCCAGTCGCCCGGGTGGGCCACCCACGCCGTGTCCGGCACCACCGAGATGAAGAGGACGGTGAGATCCGCCTTCTCCGCGGCGGCCGCCTCGAGATCAGCCATGGCCGCGTCATAGCCGTCCCTGGCCTCGGCCAGCTCCGGCGTCTCGAGATCGGCGCCGAGCGCGGCCGCCAGCTCGGCGAAACGCTCGGTGTTGGCGTCGGCGCTGCCGGTGGCCGACATGGCGAGGATGGGCGCGATCTCCTGCGCCTGCGGCAGGATTTCCGGGTCGAAGCTCCAGTAGTCCTGGGGATCCTCGGGCGTCCAGGTCAGCGTGACGATGAGATCGGGATCGACGGCGGCGAGCTTCTCCACCTGGACCGGCTCGGATGCGTTGCCGGCGATCGCGATCCCTTCGGGGTCGATGTTGCCGCCGGCGTCGCCGAAATCGCCGGTCTCGGTCGCGTTCCAGCCGAACACGGCGTCCGGCCGGATGCCGTAGTCCCACAGCGGCGCAGCCGCATTGACGTCGATGGCGAGCCGCTCCGGCAGCGCGTCCATCTCGACGGTGACGCCCTTGTCATCCGTGAAGCTCCAGCCTCCGGCGGGAGTGGCCTGCTGGGCGGTGGCGGCGCGGGGGAGGGTGAGCGCGGCGGCCATGCCGGCGGCGCCCATGAGCATCTGGCGGCGAGTCGGGTGCTGGGTCATTGCAGGTTCTCCGTTGGCGATGTCGAACGGCGGATTCCGGACTCAAGTGACCTTGGTGGCCTCGCGCAGGGTGGTGGCGAGGTGCTCGAACGCATCGGCGCCTCCCTGGTAGCTCTGCATGAAGCTCTGGTTCCAGCCAGCGATCTGGCCGGCCTTGACGGCCGGGTGCTGGCCGAAGGTCGGGTGCGCGACGATCTCGTCGATCGACAGCGTGCCCGCGATGGTCGCGGCCATGAAGATGTCGGAGGCGTACTCGAGCGCCTGCTCCGGGCTGATCTCGAGCCACGATTCCGTGTCGTCGATGTCCAGGTTGACGATGTTCACGCCGGCAGCGAGGTAGTAGCCGAGATCGGCCCACGGCTCCGGATTGGCGACGTAGGCTGTGTCACTTTGGACATTGATGAACAGCACCGAGAGGTCGGCCTTCTCCCGCGCCGTGGTCTCGAGGCCGGATACCGCCGCCTCGTATCGCTCGCGCGCCTCGGTCACCTCGGGCGCATCCGGGTCGGCGCCGAGGGCCGCCGCCAGCTGGGCGTGGCGACCGATGTTGGTGTTGGCGTTGCCGGTAGCGGAGAGGGCAACGATCGGCGCGATCTCGCGCACCTGCCCGACGATTTCCGGGGCGATGCTCCAGTACTGGTCGTCGTCCTCGTCGGTGAAGGTCAGGGTGATGATGAGGTCGGGATCGGCGGCGACCAGCTTTTCGAGCTGGACGGGCTCGGCGGTGTTGCCCGCGATCGCGATCCCCTCGGGGTCGATGTTGCCGCCGGCGTTGCCGAAATCGCCGGTCTCGTTGGCATCCCAGCCGAACACGGCGGCGGGACGCACGCCGAAGTCCCAGAGGGCGGCGGCGTTGAGGTCGATGGCGAGCCGCTCCGGCGCGGCGTCGAGCGCGACGGTGACGCCCTTGTCGTCCGTGAAGCTCCATCCGGCCGACGGTGTCGCCTGTCGCGCCAGCCCGTGCCGGGTCAGGCCCATCCCGGCCACACCTCCGGCCAGCACACCGAGCGCCGCTCGGCGCGTCATCGATCGTGCGTTCAACCCGATGCACCCTTCCCCATTTGGCGTGCTGTTGTATAGCCGACTTGGCCGGTCGGGATTATGCGAGGCGTGGCGCCGGCCTGTCAAGGGGTCTCGATCCGGCGGCGGCGCTGGCATGTGTCACCCGCGGGGCGCCGGCGCCGACGATCGAGGCCAAAGTGTGGGGATTCGGTGGGGTCGAGGGCGACTGTGACGAGCACGGGTCGGAAGTGATTGACGAGACGTTCCTGCTGCCCGCTGTCGACGCGCCGGGCGCGGGCGTCTGGGCTCGCACCGGGCCGGAATGGGGCTCGTATTGCGTTTCCCCGTCGCTCATACGGGAGCCGGGCGATCGGCTGGGGACGGGCCGGCCATGTCCCGGCTCACATCAAGGATGGGCCCGGGAGAGGTTCGCTTCGCCTTCGGGTGGACCGCCGGCGGCGCGTGGGTGACGACGAAGGCGTCCAGCGACATCGTCATCCTGGTGATCACGCGCGACATGGAAGCCGCCTGCACTTCTGCGCCGTCGTGCCGCCCCTGTGACGGCTTCAACGGCCAGCCGGCGCTACGCGTCATTTTCATCCAGCGCTCATGCCAACCCCGAATCACCGCCGTGCACCTCGGCGAGCTGAATCCGGTTTCCCTCGGGGTCGGTGAGCCATGCCGATCGCGCCTCGCCCGGAACCACCCAATTGATCTCCCCGACCTCGACGCCGCGCTGCGCGATGTCGGCACGCAGGGCTTCGAGATCGTCCACCATGAAGGTCATCAGTCCGCCGCCGGCGCGGTCAGCATCCTCGACGATGTAGATCCAGCCGGAATCCGTCACCTGCCAGACCGCCTCGCGCTCGTGCGGGAAGAAATCCGGCGGCTTGCCCATGAAGCGCTCGTACCAGGCGAGCGCCGCGTCGAAGTCGGTCACCGGCGTGCCGGCGAAGAGTTGCTGGACGGCCATCGTCGATACCTCTTTGGGGCTCAGCGGCGCACGCGATAGCGCAGAAGCGCCACGCCGTTATCGAACAGGGTCGCCTCGATCGGCTTCAGGTCGTGCCGATCCTCGAAGACGCGCGTTCCCTTGCCGCGTGACACTGGGCAGACCAACATCCTGACTTCGTCGACGACGCCGGCGTCCAGCAGGGAGTGCATGAGAGCCAGGCTCCCCCACAGCCAGATGCCCTTGCCGTCCTGTTCCTTGAGCTCCCGGATGGTGGCGACCGGGTCGCGCGTCACGGGCGCGGCGGGAAAATCGCCCCAAGGGGCATCATCCAGCGTCGACGAGGCGACAAACCTGGCGAGGTTGTTCAGCTTCGCGCCGTACTCGCCCTGCTCCTCGGCGGTCGGCCAGTAGTCTTTGGACATCGCGTAGGTGTTCGCGCCGAGAATCATCGTATCGACCGAGTCGATGAACCCCATCAGGTTCGATTTGAACGCGGAGGTGGTCTTCTCGGAGAAGGGCTCCCCTGACACGAAGCTCAGCCCGCCGTCCTCCTCGGCGGCGATGTTGTCGACGGTGACCCACTGCTGGACGATGAGGTTTCGCGTGTTTCCCATCTTCAGGATCTCCTCGCGTTGATGGTCGCCATGGGGCCACGGTGATGGAGTCGTTCGGGACGGTTGGTCCCGCCCGCCGCGGGTCGGTGAGCGCCGATGCGATCGGGAATCAGGGTGTGGAGTCTTCTGCGAAATCCCACCGGGCGGAGCTGATCGGATCGAGGCGGTGGAACGCTCGCACATGCGTCGGCACGATGCGATAGACCCACATGTCCGTTTCGGTGCCCTCGAACCGCCAGGGCTCGGGGTACTTCTCGGCCATCTGGCGGCCAAATCGCATGCGGTCATCGAGCTCCGGCATCTCCTCGGCCCGGCCATGGACGGCGACATCCAGCCCGGCGCTCAACGTACTGCACCCGGTGAGGGCCTGGCAAATGGGGTTCGCTGTGAGGTTGGCGTACTTCCGCTCGGCGCGGGGATTGCAGGAGTAGAGCGCCCCTTCCCACCACACGCCGATGACCGGCACCGTGTGCGGCTCGCCTTCATCCAGGCTGGTGATCCAGTACATCTCGGATGCTTCAAGGACCTGCTCGGCGTCGGCCCACGAAATCAGGTGTTCCTCCCCAAACTCCGACGCGGACGTTGTGGTGACTGGTTCGTTGGTCATCGAATCGTCCTTTCATCCAGCCGGCTGATCCTGGTCGAATCGCCAGCGCGTGGCGGCATAGGGCTCCGCGGTGGCGACCCCGTAGGCCGTGTGGAACGTGAAGCGGTAAAGGTGCCACGGCGGCGGTCCCGCGCTCTGCGCGCTGTACGGTGCCGTGTAGGCGTCGCCTACCACTTCCGCGGGCCAGCCGATCTCGCGGTAGCGCGCGGCCACCCGCTCCAGTGTCGAGGGATCGGTCACTCGGGTCGCCCGCCCCTCGAGCACCACGTCGACGCCCTCCAGGCTGACGGAGAACGTGCAGGCAGGGTTCGCCGCCAGCTCGCGGGACTTGCGGGTGTTGAGATTGCTGGTGAAATACAGTTCCCCGTCGACCCAGATCGCGCCGACGCGTGCTGCGTGCGGTACCCCCTCCGGCGTGGCGGTTCCGAGGAAGTAGCGAGGATCCGATCCCTCAGGGGGGTCGGTGAGGAGATCACGCGGTCTGCTCCAGGGCATCGCGTCGGTGCCATATCGATCGAGGTTTTTCACGTCTGCAGGGGTACGATCGGTCACGTCCAGCCTCCAGTGGGTAGGTGTGCAAACGGTTCCGCTCCGCGCGGTTCATCGGGAAGCGATCCCGCGCGGAGCGGTTGTCGTCAGGCCCGCTCGTAGGTGAGCGCGAGCACGCCCGTGCTGAACGTCTTGGCGTCCGTCAGCTTCAGCGGCACCTGCTCGCCATCGTCGAAGAGCCGCTTGCCATGCCCGACCACGATCGGGTGGACCAGCAGCCGCAGCTCGTCGAGCAGCCCGGCGCGCAGCAGCGTGCGCACCAGCGTGCCGCTGCCGGTGATGGCGATGGCCTTGCCGGGCTGCTGCTTGAGCCGGGTCAGCGCAGCGGCGGCGTCGGTGCCGTCCAGCAGCGTCGTGTTCTGCCAGTCGGCACGCTTCAGCGTGCTGGAAAGCACGTACTTCGGCGTGGCGTTCATGACGTCCGCCATCTCGCCCGCCTCGCCGTCGGCGGTCTGCTGCGGCCAGTAGGCGGCGAATTCGTCGTAGGTCACCCGGCCCAGCATCATGCCGTCGGATGTGGCCATCTGCGCGCCAATGGCGTCGCCCATCTCGTCGTTGAAGGAGGGGAAGTGCCACTGGTCGGGCGCCTCGTAGACGCCGTCAAGCGAAATGAACACGCCCGCAACGATCTTCCTCATCGTGATGTCCTCCGAACGGCCGGCACCGGCCCCGCGCTGTGCATGTCAGCCCTCATCGGTTCTCTCGGTTTCCGTACATCTGCCCTGCGATGGTCCTGTGCGTTCACCTCCACGGGATGGCGGCGTACCGTCCCAGCCTGTCGCGGCGGACGGGCTGGCACTCGATAGTCGATCGGCGGGGCGCGAAATCGACATCGCGCTCGCTGGAAACGAGGGTGTCAACAGGTGCGAAGGGCGGCGCGGCGATGACGCCTGCGCCAGGCCGGGAGGGGGTGACGTGCGCGGCGACGGGCGTCGCCGGTAGACCGGTCAAGCCGGGGGTGATACCGGCCGCACCTGGTATGAGGATGCGTGTGGGTGCGGCGGCAGGTCCGTCATGCGGATTCGTCCTTGTCGAATCGGCCGGTGGCGGTTGCGGACCCCGCAGTCGAGTTGCTGCTCGTTGCTCATCGTGGGACAGGGATGTGAACATCCTGTCGCGAAAATCTCAACATGATGTATCTATCGTGCGTCGAGAGGAGGCTTCGGTCCACACGACCCATCCGTTGCCACGGGGCTTCGACGTTACGCCTGTTGGCCACCGCCGGGGTTGAACTGCTCCTCGCCGGGCTTGAGCGGCCGGAAGAGCAGTGCCGACCAGGTGTCGTCGATGGAAACCTGGGCGACCGGCCGCAGGCCGTACTCGCCGACGATCGGCCAGAGCGAATCCCGGTTGATGTCGGCCACGTTGCCCTTGGGGTAGGCGATCCAGAGCGCTTTCGGTGCGGCGAGGTGATCCCGCAGGTGTTCCAGCAGCTCGCGGGCAATCGCCTCACTGGCGAAGAAGACCACCGCCGTCGTCGCCTCCGCCATCGAGCCGGCGAGCGTCGTGCCTTCCGGCAGCGCGCCGATCAGGTCGAGATACTCGGGCTGCGACGACCAGACGCTGGTGTTCGGCTTGATCTGCAGCTTCTCGGCGACGGTCTTTGTGGCCATGGTGGTTCCCTCCGGCTGAGTCCCGGTCGTGTCGCGCTACTTCCTGCCCTCGAGGAGCTGGGCGACCGTCTTGGCGATCCGGCGCTGCCGCGTCGCGTCGGTTTTCGCCCCCAGGATCGACTCAACATGCCGCCGCTTGTTGCTGTACGAGAGGCTCTCGAAAAACGCGTTCGCCGCGGGCACAGCCGCGAGCGCCTCGGCCAGGTCGGCCGGCACCTCGATCTCGCGTGGCGCGGTGTCCAGCTCGACAGTGACGTCGATCACATCCCTTGCTGCGACCCCGGCACGCTCGCGGACCTCGGCGCTGATGCCGATCCAGTTTTTGCCGCCCATCGGCGCGATCGTCGTTCGCCAGGTGTAGCTGTTGATCGTCACGGTCACGGGCGGCCGCTTGCCCTTGCCCAGCGACGCGACCTGCTCGTCGCTCACGGTGATGCCAGTGGTCGTCTTGCCGGACGGGATCACGTCGGTGCGGAACTGCATGACCGCCTCCTCACGTCGTGTACGTACATCGTAGGGGAAACTGTACCAGCACCGACGCATGAGCGGCGTCGGTGCTGGCGTCAGGCACGGCAGGCTCAGATGCCGCTGTCGCGCCGGAGGAAGGCGATCAGCTCCACGTTGAGGTCATCCGGGCGCTCCTGCTGAATCCAGTGGCCGCAGCGCGGCAGCAGCACGATTCGCCTGAGGTTCGGAACGGCGGCCACGAACGGGTCCATCTGCTGCTGGGTGAAGTAGACGGCCGGGTCGCGCCGCCCCCCGATGAACAACACCGGTTGTTCGATGCCGAGGGTGCCTGCTTCGGGCAGGTCCTCCCAGTCCCAATCGAAATTGCGATAGACATTGAGCGCGCCGGTGAACCCCGTGCGTTCGTACGCCCCGGCGTAGACATCGAGATCGTCCTCAGTGAGCCAATCGAGCGGCCCTTCGGGATCCGGTACATCGTCCAGCGCGCCGGCGGTGTCCGGCTTTTCGGTGAAGAGGTGCTCGAGCAGGCCCGGAGGCGCGTCGCCCGATATGCCGTACATGAACAGCAGCATCGTGCGGCGCACATCCGCCTCGAACTCGGCTTCCGCCACACCGGGTTCCTGGAAGTAAATCGCGTAGTTGAACATGCCGGGCGCGAACTCCCGGATCATCTCGGTCGGCGGCATTTCCGGGCGCGGACCGTAGGCGATGCCGAGCGTCGCATGCGCGACAATGCGGTCCGGGTGGAGCTCGGTTGCCGCCCAGGTGGCGCCCGCGCCGGTGTCGTGGCCGACGAGCACCGCGCGCTCCTCGCCGAGCGCGTCCATGAGGCCGAGGATGTCGGCGACCTGGTTGCGCAGGCTGTAGTCCCGTACGTTACCGGTTGCCTCGGACGCCCCGACGCCGCGCATGTCGGGCGCGACGGCGTGGTAGCCGGCGGCGGCGAGGGCGGGGATCTGGTGGCGCCACGAGTACCACATCTCGGGAAAGCCGTGGACCATGATCACCAGCGGCCCCTCGCCAGCCTCGGCGATGTGCATGCTGATGCCGTTTGTCTCGACCTGCCGGTGCGTGACCCCCGACAGGTCGGCTTCGGCGACCGGCGAGGTCCCCGGCGTCTGGGCGAAGGCGTTGCCTCCCGCGATGGCGATTCCGCCGGCGCCCATGGCGATGCCACCCAACCGCGCCAGGAATCCGCGGCGTTCCATTCGTGTGTCGTGCAGGTTCATCGTGATGGTTCTCCTTGTCGGCGGCGGTGTGCGGCGATTTCATGCCGCGTTGCTGCGGCGTTCGTTGGTGTCCTGCCGATCCCGGCGCGGTGTCGACCACGGCGTCTGCTTCCACGGCTTGTAGACCGAGAGGATCGCCGCCGTCGTGAGCATCAGGAAGGAGACGATCGGCGGGTACAGCATCTGGTCCGTCGCCGAGCCGAGGCTGTCGCGCAC